>DMPJ01000090.1 GCA_003456035.1 Planktothrix sp. UBA8402 | reverse complement strand
ATATCCCGGCATTGGTGCTGGAATTGGGTCAAGATAGGAACCAATCGGAGAATATTGTTGAATCGCGCGACAAAAGGCAATTAATTTATCAGCAGAACCTAACTCAATCGCTTGAATTACATCCCGTCTCGGTTCAAAAGGTAAAGGATTAACCCGATAACCTAATTGATTAAAAATATAGGAGGTTAAATGGGTTCCTTTAATCGCTTCTCCCACCATTTGCGGGGCTAAAAATAACCCTTGAAATAGAATTCGATTTTGATCAAAAGTTGCGCCCCCACTGCTACCAATACCCGGCGCTGTTAATCGACAAGTTGCCGATTCAACTAAATCTTCCCGTCCGGCAATATAACCTCCCGCTTGCACAATTGTTCCGCCGGGATTTTTAATTAAAGAACCAGCCATTAAATCCACACCAACGGCCGTCGGTTCCCGATTTTCAATAAATTCTCCATAGCAATTATCCACAAAACAAATAGTATTGGGATTCTGTTTTTTAACAGTTTTAACAATTTGTTCAATATCATTAATAGACAAACTAGAACGCCAGGAATAGCCACAGGAACGCTGAATCAAAACCATCCGGGTTTTAGCCGTTATTGCCGACTGTAAACCCTCCCAATCAATTTTTCCTGCGGCAGTGAGATCCAATTGGCGGTAAGATATGCCAAAGTCTAATAATGAACCTTGACCTTGACCGCGCAGACCAATCACCTCCTCCAAGGTATCGTAGGGAGCGCCAGCCACCGCCAGTAGTTCGTCCCCGGGACGCAAACAGCCAAATAAGGCGCAGGTAATGGCGTGGGTTCCAGAAACAAACTGCACTCGTACCGCAGCAGATTCCGCGCCCATAATTTCAGCAAAAACTTGATCCAAGATTTGACGTCCCAAATCATCGTGGCCATAGCCTGTAACACCCGCAAAGTGGTGGGTTCCGACTCGGTAGTGACGAAAGGCATCCAAAATTCGTTTAAGATTATGCTTGACCTGCGTGTCAATACCAGAAAAAATCGGAAATAGTTCCTGTTCTGCGTCTTTTAGCTGTTCAATGCTAGATGTCATTACCTTACCTGTATTTAATTGGGGGGCGGTGCATAGAATTATGATGCAAATGGGACTTGTTCGTTTAAAAAAAGCTCTAATTTTCGTTTCATGACGATTTCAACTTCAAACAAACTTCAGCCCGACTGGCTTACGATTGGCTTCATCGTGTTCATGCACGCCGCCGCCTTACTCGCTTTCCTTCCTAGTAATTTTAGCTGGTCAGCCATTGCCTTAGCTCTGTTTTTGCACTGGTTAACGGGTGGTTTGGGGATTACCTTGGTATATCACCGTTTGGTCAGTCACCGTAGTTTTGAAGCTCCTAAGTGGCTGGAATATCTCTTGGTATTCTTTGGAACTCTGGCCTGCCAAGGAGGGCCGATTGATTGGATTGGTTTACACCGGATTCATCATCAGTATTCTGATCAAAACCTTGACCCCCATGATTCTACAAAAGGATTTTGGTGGAGCCATATGGGTTGGATGATGTTCCATATTCAGGCAGACGCAGAAATTCCCCGCTACACGAAAGACATCGCTGATGACCCAGTTTACAAGTTTTTCCAAAACTACTTTCTTTTGATGCAAGTGGCACTGGGACTTTTACTCTATGTTTTAGGGGGTTGGTCTTTTGTGGTTTGGGGGATTTTCTTCCGCGTTGTTGTGGTGTTCCATTGCACTTGGTTTGTGAACAGTGCTACTCACAAATTTGGTTATCAAACCTATCAGTCGGGAGATTCTTCTCGTAACTGTTGGTGGGTCGCCCTTGTTACCTATGGTGAGGGTTGGCATAATAATCACCATGCTTTTCAATATTCCTCCCGTCACGGTTTGGAATGGTGGGAAATTGACGTAACCTGGATGACAATTTTGCTGTTACAAGCATTAGGGTTAGCCCAAAAACTCAAATTACCCCCCGCCAATGCCGACGCTCAACGTCTCTAAAATTGCCTATTACCCTGAACAACGTGCTTCAGGGTCATTAGGGCTTCTAAACCAATTAATCCCCGACGATATCCTTTCTGGTTAGAAATTCCCAGGAATATTGCGTCTCCCCGGTTCAAGTGACGGGAAAATCGAGGAGACGCATTAATAAAGGTCAAGGCACTATTCACATCTTGGGCAAATTTTCGACTCTCGGCATAAGATTCTGTGGCTAAACAGTTAGCATGACCGCTACTATAAGTATTCATCCAAGTGATCGCTTTTTCTAAATTATCCACCACTTTAAAGGCAACGGTTCTAGTTAAATAGGGTCTTGGCCATTCCGTTGTTTCTGCTAAGATTAATTCCGAAAATTCTTGAGCGAGCGCTTCATCCCCTCGCAGTTCAAATCCAGCTTCCCTTAAGTTATTCCATAATCGCACTAGGGATGAACTTTTTTGATTGGGATCAATCAGAACTTTTTCAATGGCATTCACGGCATCAGGTTTACCATCATGACTATCTAATATCATCCATCGCGCCGTATCCACACTCGCCGTAGATGACCAATATAAATAACAATTTCCCATCGCTGAACGTAAGACGGGAACAGTGGATTGATTCACTACTTGTTGCACAAAATTAGGGCGTCCGTAGGGAATAACTAAATTGATATATTTGTCTTGAGTAATTAACTGTTGAATCGAGGTTTTTGGTTGGGAAGGCAGAATTTCTAAACAACCTGGGGGCAGTCCCGATTCCTCTAAGGCGAGTTGCAAGGTTTCCACAATAATCTGATTAGAATGGGTGGCTTCTGTTCCTCCTAATAGCACTAAACTATTGGCCGTTTTTAAACAGAGTCCCGTGGCAATGGCCGCCAATTCGGGGAAGGCTTCATAAATTAACGCCACTACCCCCAAGGGAATCGGTTGAAAATAGGTTTGTCCCTGTTCTAGTTGATAGGAAGCACTCATCACCCGACCAATGGGATCGGGTAATTGTCCCAGACGTTCTAATATTTGAACGGTGGTTTCTAAGCGTTCAGGAGTCAGTTTCAGCCAGTCGGTAATTAATTCCGATAGCCCTAGGTTGCGACTGGCTTCTAAGTCGAGGGTATTGGCTTCTAGGATATCATTCTGCCGCGATCGCAATGCCTTAGCCATCAATTGCAAGGCTCGACTCCGATCAACTCCCTTGGTTTTTGCTAATTGAAAACTAGCAAGGTAAGCGCGAGGCAGAGGATGGTCAGGAGGAAGGAGAGAGAAATCATTAATTATCATACAGCTAACGCCTGTAAGCGAGCCAAACCATCAATGCGGGTAACATCGCTAACAGTACAGCAACCATCGCCCATAACACAAGATTTGGCCCAGGTGAATACAAGGCTAATGGTAACCAGATCACTAACGGAACTAAGAGCATCCCCAAGGCCATCGGTAAATAATGGGCTTTTAACCCCGGGCTGGCTCTATTCCATTGACGACCTGTCCAACGCCAAGCCTGTTTATAAGGATAATGGGTGGCGAGTTGTTCTAAGCAATAACCACTCTCATCAACAACAAAAATTTGCTGACAGCGATCGCAGCCAAAGGCTTCTGTCAACGCAATCGGAACTAACCGCCCCTTTCGCCGACAGGGACAAGGATAATCCCCATTTAAATCAATCTTTTGAGCTTTTTGGGATGGCACAAACGATCCGTTAATTTAATAATGTTTTTACAAAGCCAGGGTCGGAGCGTGAAAGCCCACTGGCTTCAGCCGTGGGATGAAACGCGACGCAGGCACTTTTAAGTGCCGTCATCTACCAATTAATTTGTACCCAGTTATTAGATATTTATGTTATCATATTTTCCATGATCAAAGTAACTCGGACGATTAAATTAAAATTCGCAAAACTCAACCTTTGTAAAGCTCAAATGTTTGAGCAAATGACGGAAGAAAACACGCAGATTGCTAATAAGCTGTTGTCATTGCCAATTAAAGAACGGCGAAAAATGACAACAGCTAAAATCATGTCCGAGTTAAAATCTGCTCTGGTCAATCAAGTTATTCGACATACCACATCCCCAACGGGTCGTAAAACCAAGCAATATAAAGTTCTTCCTGTAGAAGTTAACAATCAAAATTGGAAATTAACTCAAAAAGGGAGTACCTATTCAATTAGCTTCCCGACCCTCAAAGGTGAAAAAAGAATCCCCATTGAAGTAGCATCTCCTCATTGGCAACCCGTTTTAGACGGATTGTTAGAGGGAACAATTCAAGGAGGTTCTTTTAAGTTAATCAAACATAGAAATAAGTGGTATGTCTATCTGTCAATCACTGAGGATGTTCCAGAAGTTGAGACAGAGAAAAGATTGGGATGTGACCGAGGGCAGAATAATTTAGCGGTAGTTGCACCAAAAGAAGGTTTCGGCAAATTCTTTAATGGTCAAAGTGTTAAGCATCGAAGACGTTATTTTCAACAACGTAGAAAACAACTTCAAGAAGCTAAAAAGTTTCGAGTTTTAAAGAAATGGAACAAAAAAGAGCAACGATGGATGGAAGCTATTAACCATACAGTCAGTCGCCGAATTGTTCGTTTTGCTGAATACCATAACGCCGATATTGTTATAGAGGATTTGGAAGGATGTCGTAAAACCATGAAACAGAGCCAGAAATCTCGTTCTGATTCCGGTGAATCTCGACACACTTGGTCTTATTATTCTTTGGAGCAAAAACTTAATTATAAGTTGGCTTTGAAAGGATTGAAATTAATCAAAAGACCTGCACCATATACCTCAAAATCTTGTTCAACTTGCGGTGTTATTGGCAAAAAAAATCGGCATGATTTTAATTGCCCTAATGGTCACTACCACAATTCTGATTTGAATGCTGCACGAAATCTGTCTCAATGGGATGGTTTCGCTTGTGATTTAAACCTAAAGAGAGATGCTTCTGTAATGGATTCATCCGGTTTAAATTATGGGGTGTTTGGCGCACCCCCGAACTCGGTGAAAAACAATCAAAAAGAGTATATTCAACTGTCTTTATTTGATTGGGCTAGATACGAGAATCCCACCCCTTTAGCGTAGCGTAGGGGTGGGAGTGTCAAAATAATTAAGTCAAAACTGGCTATTTCCAATTATTATACTCAACTCCATCGTTCCCAGTATCCTTTCCTTGTTCCTGACTTCCCCTGGTTCAAGCAAGCGATCGCCACTTTTACACTTTTTTATTGTACAGCCAGCGATCGCCACTTTTACACTCTTATTGGCTTGTTAATTCTCATTCAAAATTGCCAAAAATTTTAATAAATTTTCACACTCTCTCTAATGTTTTTCCGAAAAGTTGAGGTTGGGGTAAAGGCTCATCATTGTTCAATGCCGACTCTATCAGTAATTCTAAAACTTCTTGTGCATTCTTTAACGCTTCTTCATGGGTATCCCCATGGGTGTGACAATGTTCTCCCCATTCAGGAAGGCTGACCACATAACACTGATCTTCATCTGACCATTGAATAATAATGGTATAAGAGCTTTTCATCGTTGTTGATCCTCCTTGATTTTAGCAGGTTGATTTAAAGCATTTATGTAGACTTTCTTGACACCCCAGAAAACAAAAAACCAGGTTTTTTGAACAGTCATGAAAAAATCCTCAGTTAACCTGATGGGGTTAATCTGAGGATTTGTAATGGCACTAAAGTGCCGACTATAGAATTTTTAAGCGGGTGATGGGATTCGAACCCACGACATCAACCTTGGCAAGGTTG
>DMPJ01000338.1:8303-8514 GCA_003456035.1 Planktothrix sp. UBA8402 | reverse complement strand
TCACAATCAAAAAAATCCTCAAAGCCCCGTTGGCATTATTCTGGAAGTCAAGAAACCCAAAAATAAAGCGGAAATGGTTAAGGTTGAAAACCTGAACGCCAAAGCATTACAAGAGTTGGTTTTATATTTTTTGAGAGAACGGATTACCCATAATAACCTAGAAATCAAACATTTAATTGCTACTAATATTAATGAATGGTTTATTTTTGAT
>DMPJ01000338.1:0-8263 GCA_003456035.1 Planktothrix sp. UBA8402 | reverse complement strand
CGATTTTTTCTATAAAGAAATTGCCAAACCTGCCATAGAAAAGATTAAAAATCAACTGGAATTTACTTATTTTAATATTCAAGACTATGAAACATTTGTTAGAGATGATAACCCCGAAAATGATGAAAAACTGATCGGTTTATTTAAGTTACTTTCCCCTCAACATTTATTAAAATTACCGACTGCTAACGATAGCAATACTCTGGATAAAGGCTTTTATAGTGAATTACTCTATCTTATCGGTTTAACGGAAACCAAAGAAAAGAATAAAAAACTGATCAAACGTCAACCCGAAGGAAAACAAAATTCCGGTTCACTGCTAGAAAATGCTATTCTACAACTCGATAGTTTAGATAAAATTTCCCGACTAGAAAAACCAGAACAATTTGGAGAAACTGCACCCGAACAGGTTTTTAATATTGCTTTAGAGTTATCAATTACTTGGATAAATCGGATTTTATTCTTAAAATTATTAGAATCTCAATTAATAACTTACCATAAAGGCGATCGCAATTTTGCCTTTTTAAATTTAGATAAAATTCATAATTTTGATGATTTAGATCGGTTATTTTTCCAAGTATTAGCCGTTAAATTTAGTGAGAGAAAGCCCGATGTAAACAAGATATTTTCTCAGGTTCCCTATCTAAATAGTTCCCTATTTGAACCCACCGAACTCGAACATCAAACCCTAGTTATTAGTAATCTGAGAGCCGAAAAACTCCCGATTTTATCATCAACTGTCTTAAAAGATCCTAACGGAAATAAACGCACCGGAGAACTCAATACCCTACAATATTTATTTGAGTTTCTCGATGCTTATGATTTTAGTAGCGAAGGTTTAGAAGGAATTCAAGAAGATCAGAAAACCCTGATTAATGCTTCGGTTTTAGGACTAATTTTCGAGAAAATTAACGGTTATAAAGACGGGTCATATTTTACCCCGGGTTTTATTACCATGTATATGTGTCGGGAAACTTTGCGGAAAGCAGTTGTCCAGAAATTCAATGAAATTAAAGGTTGGAATTGTCAAAATCTTGATGATTTATATGATAAAATAGAAGATAGAAGCGAAGCAAATCAAATTATTAATAGTCTAAAAATTTGTGACCCGGCGGTGGGGTCGGGACATTTTTTAGTGTCTGCTTTGAATGAAATTATTGCGATTAAAAATTATCTAAAAATTTTACAGGATCAAACTGGAAAACGATTAAAAGAATATCAAATAATGGTAGAAAATGATCAGTTAATGATCACTGATGAAGATCATAAATTATTTAGCTATATTCCCCAAAATAAAGAAAGTCAACGCATCCAAGAAACCCTATTTCACGAAAAGCAAACGATTATCGAAAATTGCCTATTTGGTGTGGATATTAACCCTAATTCGGTTAAAATTTGTCGGTTACGGTTATGGATAGAATTGCTAAAAAATGCCTATTATAAACCGGAGAGTAATTACACAGAATTGGAAACCCTCCCGAATATTGATATTAATATTAAATGCGGTAACTCTTTAATTAGTCGTTTTCCCTTGGATACGGACTTAAAACCAGCGTTAAAGAAAAGTGGTATTGATATTGAAACCTATCAAAACGCTGTCCAGACCTATCGCCATGCGGAGAATAAACAGCAAAAGCGAGAGATGGAAAGGTTAATTAATAGGATTAAAAGTAATTTTAAAACCACACTTCAAGGAGTTGACCCCAAGAAAACAAAGTTAAGACAGTTAGAGGGGGAAGTTTATAATTTAGAGAATCAACTTTCGTTATTTGAGGAAACTAAAACCGAACAAAAAGCGCGGGAGAAAAAAATTATTAAGTTAAATAATGAGATTGATAAGTTAAGGGTGGAAATTGAGGAAATCGAAAGCGGTAAAATTTATGATCATGCGTTTGAATGGCGGTTTGAGTTTCCTGAAATTTTGGATGATGAAGGCAAGTTTATCGGTTTTGATGTTGTGATGGGAAATCCTCCTTGGGGGGCAAATCTTCGTGAAACAGAAAAGTGTATTTTAAGTAATAAATTTTCTCCAATTATTGCGGTTAAAACCAAAGATACATATTTATATTTTTTCATGGTTAGTGAAAATATAGCCAAAGAAAAAGCATTTATTTCTATAATAGTACCGAATACTTGGACTCTTATTAATAATGCCCAAGAATTTAGACAGTATTTGTTAAGAAAAAAAGTCTGGGAAATCATTGATTACGGTGATAGCGTATTTGAAGAAGCGACTGTTGAGAGTTGTAGCTTTATTCTTCAATTAATTGATGATCGCGATACAGAAATTAATACTACAAAATATATAAGAGGTAAAATCGCCCAAATAAATCTAGTCCCGAAAAGTATTTGGCAAAAAGAAAAACTCTGTAGAATTACCCTTGGTGTTGACACAAAAATTATTGATTTAATCAATAAAGTAGAATCAAAAGGAGTTTTCTTTGAACAGAAATGTGAAATCATTTGGGGAATAAAACCCTATCAAACTGGTTATGGTTTACCTAAACAAACGAAAGAAATGATAGAAAATAGAGTTTATCATTCTCCTATCTCAATTGACCAAACTTGGAAACCTTTACTTGTTGGAACTAATATTAACAGTTATTCTATTAATAAAGAGAATATTCAATATATTAAATATGGGAAAAACCTCATGTATCCATCTAGTCAAATAAAAATGGAGAATCCCAAGATATTGATCAGGCAAACCAGTGACAAAATCAGGGGATATTATGATGAAGATAAATTCTATTGCCAAAATTCTCTGTTTATAATTACATCAGAATCGCTAGATTTAAAGTATTTATTAGCTATGTTAAACTCGAAATTAATCAATTTTTACTATGAAACTAAAAACCCTCAAAAAGGTAAAGTATTCGCAGAAATCAAACCTAGTGTCATTAAAGAAATTCCTATTATTGTCGATATAAACCCAAGCACTTTTAGATATATTAAGTTGCTGGTTGATCAAATTCTCACCGCCAAAAAATCCAACCCTAATGCAGATACAACAATATTAGAACAACAAATAGACCAACTGGTTTATGAATTATATGGATTAACAGAAGCAGAAATTAAAATAGTTGAGGGTAAAACCTAAAAAAGATTATTCACTTCCTCTCATTTTCTCCTCTTACTATAGTTTTTCCCATTCATCTCGGCTAATATTCGCCTGACGTAACAGCCGACTCAGTAAATTTTTACTAATATCACCTTGATGGGGATTAGGAATAGTTAACCTGACTTCATCCTTAATCATATATTGATGTTTTCCCCCAGGATATGGCCCTTGAAAACCAGCTAGTTTCAAATAACGCACAAAATCTTTCCATTTAATCGCAGAAAATGGTGGCATTAAGCAACCTCGTTTTCAATGTTTAAGTTAATATAGTCTAAAATTGGTAATTGATGACCCAAACGTAACCCTAAAATGATCCATCCTTCTAACGCATCTTGTAAATTTTCTCGACATTGTTCTAAGGTTTTACCACTACTCCAAACTCCCTGACAGTCGGGTATTTCTCCATAAAATATCCCATCATCTAATATCTCATATTTTGCCCGATTCATGGCTGCGTCAATATAATCTGTTAACATCATTTAAAGTTTCCCTAATAATGACTTGAACTCTACTTCAGGATAATTACCGACCCCAAATTACTTTATATAACCTTGATATTCAGCTTTTCTATTTTCGTATTTTAGCATTGATGCAATCCTTTCGGGTTAGTGCGACGCCATTCTATCCCCTATTTTCCCATATTCTGTTAAATTGATTCATATATATGTAGATGGTAACTTCCATGCAATATGCTGTCCTGAACGTGAATAATCTGCGGGTTGAGTTTGAAACCGACGAACGGACGCTTACCGCCGTTGATGACATTTCCTTCCAGGTCGGACGGGGACAAACCCTGGGAATTGTAGGCGAGTCCGGTTCAGGAAAATCTGTGACAGCATTAGCAATTATGGGGTTACTTTCGACCGCAACTACTCAAGTTGATGGAGAAGTTTGGTTTCAAATTCCCGAATCTGAAGACTATAACCCCTATTCCCAACCTGTTAATTTATTACAACTTTCATCAACTCAAAAACAAACCTATCGCGGCGGTCAAATTTCCATGATTTTTCAGGAACCAATGACCTCCCTGAACCCGGTATTTACCATTGGGTTTCAGTTAACAGAAGCTATTATTCAGCATCAACAGATATCCCCAAAACAGGCGATGTGGAAAGCCGCATCGTTATTACAGGAAGTGAAATTACTCCCCAGTGATGATCAATTAATGCAGCAAGCATTAGAAGAACAAAACCATCAGTCAACATCCCGTTCTACCCAGGAATTACAAGATAAACGCACCAGAAAACGGGAAGTAATTCAACAAGTTAATGCTCAAAAACGAGCTATGTTAGATCGATATCCCCATGAATTATCGGGGGGACAATTACAACGGGTAATGATTGCTATGGCAATTTCTTGTAACCCGATATTATTAATTGCGGATGAACCGACAACGGCCTTAGATGTGACGGTACAAGCAACAATATTAGAGTTACTTCAAGAGTTACAAGAATATCGAGGAATGGCGATGATTTTTATTACCCATGATTTGGGAATTGTTGCTCAAATTGCTGACCAAGTGGCGGTAATGTTCCAAGGAAAAATAGTCGAGTCAGGAACTATTAAGCAAATTTTTACAGCCCCTCAAAATCCCTATACTAAAGGATTATTAGCTTGTCGTCCTACCTTAGATAACCCGGCGGTACGATTACCAACGGTGGCTGATTTTATGGAAGTTGTTACCTTAGAAAATGGAGAAAAAGAAATTAGAGAAAAACCTCAATCAGAAACTAATAAAATTTATAATAATATTTCTAATATTGCTTTAAATTCTAAATCATTTTTATCGAGTCTACCATCGGACAATCCGATTTTAGCAGTTAAAAATTTAAGCGTTGGTTTTAAAATACCCGGAGTATTGGCTAAAACCAAACGGTTATTTATGGCGGTTAATGATATTTCTTTTGAGGTATATCCAGGGGAAACCCTAGGATTAGTGGGAGAATCAGGCTGTGGAAAAAGTACCTTAGCCAGAGCGATTTTACAACTAATTAAGCCCTTGAGTGGTCAGGTATTATTTGAAGGTCAAGATATTACTGCACCTTATTTAGAAACAGCTATATTTAGTGGAATTAAAAATTATCGAAATCAACAACAATTTAATCATAAAATGCGTTGGGTGCGGCGGAATATGCAGATTATCTTTCAAGATCCTTTTAGTTCTCTTGACCCTAGAATTAGCATTGGGGACGCGGTAATGGAACCTTTAATTATTCATCAAGTGGGAAATAATTTTCAGGAAAAATGCGATCGCGTGGCTTATTTATTAGAAAGAGTGGGATTAAATCCTGATTTAATGCGTCGTTATCCCCATGAATTTTCAGGAGGACAACAACAAAGGATTGGTATTGCTAGAGCCTTAGCGATGAATCCCGATTTTATCGTTTGTGATGAACCTATTGCGGCTTTGGATGTTTCCATTCAAGCCCAAGTGATTAATTTAATGCAAAACCTACAGCAAAATTTAGGTTTAACTTATCTTTTTATCGCCCATGATTTAAGTATAGTTCGCCATATTTCTGACCGAGTTGCAGTTATGTATTTGGGCAAAATTGTTGAACTTTCAGATAGGATTTCTTTGTATGAAAATCCTCTCCATCCCTATACTCAAGCCCTATTATCCGCCGTACCCATTCCTGACCCGGAATTAGAAGCCAAACGACAACGGATTTTATTAACCGGAGAAGTTCCTAGTCCCATAAACCCCCCAAGGGGATGTCGATTTTGTAGTCGTTGTCCCTCTGTTATGGAAGAATGTCGGCTGGAAGAACCCCGATTAAGAGATATCAGTTCCAATCATTCTGTAGCTTGTCATCTTATTTAATCAAGATTTTATCTTAGATAAACTATATTTAGTCTAGGTGCCAGGGGAGCTAATAAATCCATCTCCCAAAAACAGACAATATTGAATTATTTTGGCTAGAATTTAATTAGTTAAAGGAAAGTCCGACCGCACTAAAACTAAGTGAACAAAGGACAAATAATTAAACCAAAGTTGATGATTTATGGAGGGCCAGGAAACTGGTAAAACGTGCCTATCGAAACGATTTATGGTCAACTACAAGGTCTAAAAGCCAGTCAGCTTAAACGGTTGCAAAGCCTGTATCATCAACGATTACCCGGCGATTTGATCACAACCGTAGAATTTGCCCAGCGACTAGCTGCAATTAGTACAGAACTCGATCAGCCCCTGTGCGCCTATATCAACCGTCGGGGACAAGTGATGCGGGTGGGAGTCGGAACCCCGCGCCAGACGCAAATTCCCCCCTTAGAACTGCCCCGTTATGGGAATGGACGCCTGAGTGGAATTCGCTGTATTGCCACCCAAACCACCCCAGAAGCCCCCAAAGAAGCAGCCCTGACCGCAATGGCAATTCAACGGTTAGACGTTCTCGTGGTTCTCACCTTAACCGGAAGCGGTTTTCAGCGACGGGGAGGCGGTGAAACGGGCTATATTAAAGATACTTATCTGGCTCACCTTGTTCCAGAAATGGATACGACTAAGAATCAACAAATTGATAACGGTTTTTCTGCCATTCCTTATTATTTGTCGTTACCCATGAGTCTGGATGCCCTATCACAACAGGATTTTCTCGATTTAGTCAACGAACTAGAGACGGAATTTGAACGGGAATTTGTGGCCAGGGAAGTCGATTCTAGTCAGGATAAAGTGCTGTTAGTCGGGGTGAAAACTGAGAAGACATCTCCCCAACGGTTTGAAGATGGGTTAACGGAATTGGTGCGTTTAGTCGATACCGCCGGGGGCCAAGTGTTACAAACTCTACGGCAAAAGCGATCGCACCCTCACCCCCAAACTGTTGTCGGAGAGGGTAAAGTCCAGGAAATTGCCTTGGTTGCCCAAACCATCGGAGCTAATTTAATTGTATTTGACCGCGACTTATCCCCCGCCCAAGTTCGTAACCTAGAAACCCAAATTGGGTTAAGAGTTGTAGACAGAACCGAAGTCATCCTCGATATTTTTGCTCAACGCGCCCAGTCGGGGGCGGGAAAATTACAGGTGGAATTGGCCCAACTAGAATATAGTTTACCCCGGTTAACAGGTCGAGGTCAGGCTATGTCTCGCTTAGGGGGTGGAATTGGGACTAGAGGGCCAGGAGAAACAAAATTAGAAACGGAACGGCGGGCCATCCAACGGCGGATCTCGCGGCTACAGCAGGAAGTCAATCAACTGCAAGCCCATCGTTCTCGTCTGCGCCAAAATCGTCAAGCTCAAGAGGTTCCTACCTTAGCGTTAGTGGGCTATACCAACGCCGGAAAGTCAACGTTATTAAACGTTTTAACCCAGTCAGAAGTCTATACGGCTGACCAACTGTTTGCCACCCTCGACCCCACGACTCGCCGTTTAGATATTCCTGACACGACGACGGAGGAGCTTTTAAATCTGGTAATTACCGATACGGTGGGATTTATCCATGAATTGCCACCTCCTTTAGTTGATGCTTTTCGAGCTACTTTAGAGGAGGTGTCGGATGCGGATGCGTTAATTCATTTGGTTGATTTATCCCATCCCGCCTGGGAAAGTCAAATTGAGTCAGTGATGCAGATTTTAAGGGAAATGCCTGTTACTCCTGGCCCGGCATTATTAGCGTTTAATAAAATCGATCAAACCGATGGAGAGAATTTACGATTAGCGCAAGAAAAATATCCCCAAGCGGTTTATATTTCCGCTTCTAAAGGGTTAGGATTAGAAACTCTAAGACAACGCATGGTGGCGTTAGTCCATTATGCAGTTTCTAATCGTTAATATCGGAAAAGAAACCGGGTTTCTAAGAAAAGAAACCCGGTTTCTCAACAAAACTAAAGGAGAGCTTATTGAAAATGATCGAAAAGGAAACAATTATGCAATTCAGTCAAGCAATCGCTAATGAATTTCAGCCCCACAAAATCATTTTATTTGGCTCCTATGCTTATGGAAACCCCCAAGATGACTCCGATGTAGATTTATTAGTAATTTTGCCATACAAGGGAAGCAGTTTTCGCAAAACTTGGGAAATTTTAAATAAAATTCAGCCCAAGTTTGCGATAGATTTGTTAGTCAGAACTCCTGTAGAAGTAGAGCAACGCCTGGTGTGGAATGATTTTTTTCTGCGAGAAATCATGGAAAAAGGAAAGGTGATTTAT
>DMPJ01000268.1 GCA_003456035.1 Planktothrix sp. UBA8402 | reverse complement strand
TGGACTGCTTCTGGGGTGTTGAGGTTCAGTTGTACCCCGCCGACATCGGTTTTATGAGTAATCGTTTTTGACAATAGTTTCAATACCACCGGATACCCTAACTGTTCGGCTGCGTTAACGGCGGCATCAATATTTGAGGCGATACAGGTTTGTACGGTGGGAATGCCATAGGCTGAAAGCAGGCGTTTAGATTCAAACTCAGTTAACAGGGTTCGTCCTTCGGCTAAAACCGAGTCAATCAGATGTTGAACACAATCGCAAACGAGACTTTCATCCTCATTAACCTTTGGTAAGCTAGGGGTTTCATACAAACCTTTTAAATTGTAGGTGTAGCGCCACATATAGTTAAACATCCGTACCGCCGAGTCGGGGTAGGAAAAGGTGGCAATATTGGCTTGATTCAGAATTTTAATCCCCGATTCCACATCCGCGCCCCCCATCCAACTGGCTAAAATTGGTTTATTCGGCATTTTCAGACAACGATCTTTCAAATGTTCCGCCGTTTTGCCCGGATCAGTCATGGCTTGGGGGGGTAAAATCACTAAAATACCATCACTAAACGGGTCGCTAACTATGATATCAAAGGCTTGAGCATAACGTTCGGGGTCAGCATCCCCCAAAATATCAATCGGGTTATCATGGCTCCATTGGGGCGGTAGGACTTGATTTAGAGCCTCAAGGGTTTCGCGGGAGAGTTGGGCCAGGGTTCCTCCTTCTCCAATTAAGGTGTCTGTGGTTAATACTCCTGGCCCTCCGGCATTGGTTAAAATAGTGAGTCGTGGCCCTTTAGGTCGGGGTTGTTTACTGAGAAGTTCCGCAATCGAGAACAAATGAGCAATATGATAGACCCGCAGGATGCCACAACGTCTAAAAGCTGCATCTAACACATCATCACTTCCCGCTAAAGCTCCGGTGTGGGAGGCGGCGGCTTTGGCGGCGGCTTCGGTGCGTCCGGCTTTAATTACGATAATTGGTTTAGTCAGGGCTACTTCTCTAGCTGCGGATAAAAAAGAGCGGGCATCCCCGATGGATTCCATATAAATAACGATACTTTTGGTATGGGGGTCATTGCCTAAATAATAAATTAAATCTCCCCAACCAATATCTAACATCGAACCGATGGAAACGAAGGCACTAAAACCGACATTTTCTCGGAAACTCCAATCCAAAATTGAAGTACATAAAGCCCCACTTTGACTAATAAATCCAACGCTTCCCGGTTTTGCCATCGCATTAGCAAAGGTGGCATTTAGCCCCGTTAAGGGATTCATTAATCCCAAACAGTTAGGGCCGATAATTCTAATTTTATTTGACCGCGCAATCTGTAAAATTTTCTGTTCTAATTCTATTCCTTTAGGGCCGATTTCTTTGAATCCAGCCGATAGAATAATCACTCCTTTAACACCTACATCGGCGCATTCTTCCATCACCCCAGGAACACTTGAGGCTGGGGTGGCAATGATGGCTAAATCAACGGGTTCTGGAGTATCTTTAATACTAGGATAAGCCTTAATTCCTAAAATACTATTGCGATGGGGATTAACCGGAAAAACCATACCCCCAAAGGGACTACTGATTAAATTCCACAGCAGGGTTCTACCAACACTATTGGGCTTTTCTGTAGCCCCAATCACAGCGACGGTTTTAGGATTAAAAATAGCATTCAGAGATTCATGTTCATAGCGTAACACATCATGGGCGGGGTCATAGATTCGAGTTGCTGTGGTTGCCATATACCGCTCCTTTAATCAGTTATCATTTGTAGGGGCNNGGGTTGGTGTTAGATATTTGTTAATCACCGCGCATCTCTGTGAACCCGCCCGTACCAGTTATCAGTATAAGAGTTGATCAGTTACAGATCAATGATAAAAGGTTTCTGCCCCTCAAAATAGGGCTTTAATCTTAAATTAATCTTAAATTTATATTAAAATCGAGTAATTTCGTCCCCGCCCGATTCCAAAACCGATAAAAACTATTATGATATAAACGCACAACCTGAATCTAACCTTAAACAAGGGGATGTATAATGATTGATAAAGTCACAAACATTGATCAACTTGAAGCCCTAATCCAACGGGTGAAGGTAGCAGAACAAAAGTATGCAACCTATACCCAGGAACAGGTAGACTACATTTTTAAAAAAGCGGCTCTCGCGGCCAATGCGGCCCGGATTCCTTTAGCAAAAATGGCTGTAGAAGAAACCGGGATGGGGGTTGTAGAGGATAAAGTGATTAAAAACCACTTTGCTTCAGAAATTATTTACAATAAATATAAACATGAAAAAACCTGTGGGGTGATTGAAGAAGACAAATCCTTTGGGTTTCAAAAAATCTCCGAACCCGTCGGAATTTTAGCCGGAATTGTTCCCACCACAAACCCCACATCAACGGCAATTTTCAAAGCCTTAATTGCCCTCAAAACCCGCAACGGGATTATTTTCTCCCCCCATCCCCGGGCCAAAAATTGTACCACCGCCGCCGCCAAAATTGTCTTAGATGCAGCCGTCGCAGCAGGTGCTCCAGAAGATATTATTGGCTGGATTGATGAACCCACCGTCCCTCTGTCCCAAGCCTTAATGCAGCACCCGGACATTAAGCTAATTTTAGCCACTGGAGGGCCAGGAATGGTACGGGCAGCCTATTCCTCCGGTAATCCTTCCCTGGGAGTCGGGGCGGGCAATACCCCGGCTTTAATTGACGATACCGCCCATATTAAAATGGCCGTTTCCTCAATTATTATTAGTAAAACTTTCGATAATGGCATGATTTGTGCCAGTGAACAATCGGTAATTGTGGTTGATTCTGTTTACGAAGAAGTCAAGCAGGAATTTACCCTACGCGGCGCCTATTTCCTAAATCCAGAAGAACGGGAACGCATGGCAAAGGTAATCTTTGTTAACGGACATTTGAATGGGGAAATTGTCGGTCAACCCGTGCAGAAATTAGCCGAATTAGCCGGGATTAGCCTCTCCGAAGAAACCCGAGTTATTATTGGCGAAGGCATAGAAGTTGACGAAAATGACCCCTTTTCCCATGAAAAACTTTCTCCAATTTTAGCCATGTATCGGGCTAAAGATTTCGAGGATGCGGTGGTAAAAGCAGATACTTTAGTGCAGTTAGGGGGACGGGGACACACCGCTTCTTTATATACGTCTCCTAACAATATCGACCATATTAAACGGTTTGAAAATACCGTTCAAACTGCCCGGGTTTTAATTAATACTCCGTCTTCTCAAGGGGCAATTGGTGATATTTATAACTTCCGTCTTGACCCTTCTTTAACCTTGGGATGTGGCAGTTGGGGAGGAAATTCAATCAGCGAAAACGTCGAACCTCGGCATTTATTAAACATTAAAACCGTCGCCGAACGTCGGGAAAATATGCTCTGGTTTCGGATTCCTCCTAAAATATATTTCAAATATGGATCTTTACCCGTTGCGATTCGAGAATTCGCCGGAAAAGAACGAGCATTTATTGTCACCGATAAACCCCTATTTGATTTAGGTATTACCCGTTCCCTGGAAGGAGTTTTAGAGGAAATTGGCATAAAATATGATGTGTTTTACGATGTTGAACCCGACCCTTCGTTAGATACAGTACAACGGGGATTAACATTAATGAATAAGTTTAAACCCGATGTAATTATTGCCATTGGTGGCGGTTCTCCGATGGATGCAGCTAAAATTATGTGGCTGATGTATGAACATCCTGATATCGAATTTGAAGGGTTAGCAATGCGGTTTATGGATATCCGTAAACGGGTTTATGAATTGCCTCCTTTAGGCAAAAAAGCGATGTTGGTTGCTATTCCTACCACGTCGGGAACCGGGTCAGAAGTCACACCTTTTGCCGTTGTTACCGACCGCCGCACCAATATTAAATATCCTCTGGCTGACTATGCCTTAACCCCAAATATGGCAATTGTTGACCCGGAATTGGTGTTACATATGCCCAAAAGTTTAACCTCTTTTGGGGGCGTTGATGCCCTAACCCATGCCTTAGAATCCTATGTTTCGGTGTTGGCTTCGGAATATACCAATGGGTTATCCTTAGAGGCAATTCGGTTAATCTTTAAATACCTGCCAAGTTCCTACGAAAATGGAGCAAATGATCCCAAAGCCCGGGAAAAAATGCACTATGCTTCTACAATGGCAGGGATGGCATTTGCTAATGGATTTCTAGGAATTTGTCACTCCTTAGCCCATCAATTAGGGGGCACATTCCACATTCCGCACGGGTTAGCAAATGCCTTAATGATTAGTTACGTCATTCGTTATAATGCCACCGATGTTCCGTTCAAACAAGCCACTTTCTCCCAGTATAAATATCCGAATGCCAAATGGCGCTATTCTCGGATTGCCGATTATCTGCGTTTAGGAGGAGAAACTGAAGATCAAAAAATAGATCGGTTGATTTTAGCCATCGAAGAATTAAAGCGCCAAGTGGGAATTCCAGCTTCAATTAAAGAGGTTTTAAAAGATCAAACCGAAGCGGAATTTCTGGCTAAATTGGATGAAGTTGCAGATCAAGCTTTTGATGATCAATGTACCGGAGCAAATCCCCGTTATCCTTTGATTAAGGACTTGAAACAACTGTTAATTGATGCCTATTATGGTCATCCTTTAGTTTCTGATGATTACAATGGCGATCGCATTTTCCCCGTCTTTGAACCTCAACCCATGATGATTGGCGGTTAAGATCATCTATGTTTAATCATTGAAATTATAGCCTGCGATCGCAGGCTTTTTTTATTATTTTAAATCCAGATTTTCTATGTTATGCTATAATATAATCAAGCATTCATCACCTGATCAACGGTTAATTCCAGATCGGGAAAAGTTCGAGATACAATCCGATCTGTTTCTCGATAAGCAGTGCATTGATAAACCCCCAATTCATCCAGTAAATAGACAAAAATTGTGGGAACTTTTGGATTACCTAATAGCTCTCGACTACCTACTGCTAAATAATCCACGATCCAGTATTCAGAAATTCCCAAACCCTGATATTCGTCGAGTTTATCAATATAATCATCTTCCCAATTAGTCGATACCACTTCTACTGCCAATTGCAGAGGATCTAGGAGTGCTGAGTAAGCCGTAGGGTGAGCTTCCCATATAGTTTTATCAACAACGCTTATATCGGGTTGTCTACCTTGCTCTCTACCATTTTTATTGCAGGTTCTAATCATGATTCTGCCCGAAATCCAGTAATTCAATTTTTGCTGTTTTACTGTTTCTTTAAAAGCATCGGCTATATATTCTGCTATGGTTTCATGTTTTCTAGTAGCTAATATTCTCATGATTTCTCCATTCACAAGTTCATACCGACCTTCGCGATCGGGAAGTTGTTCGATAAACTTTTCAAAGGTGAGTTGTTGCTTGATGGGGTTTATAGTTGAAATCATAGTCGCTGTTTTGTAAACTTATAAAATTGATAGTTTAAGGTAATGGTGAGTGGTAGGTNNTTCAATATTTTGGTTTGGGTAATCAAAATTTATTAAATATGCTTTACCTTTCTAATACTTTTTCCTTGGGCTTTAATAATACTGACTTTAACAATATTACCCTCAGCTAAAGAAACCCTTTTTTTATAAACTTCTTCTTTGGCTAGGCAGTCTGAACCTGAAATTTCGTAGGTTATAATTGTTTTTAGCTTTTGACGTTCTTCGACTTTTATATTAACTACTTTGGCATCAACTTCTTGACCTTCTGAAAACTGTTGTATTTGTTCCTTGGCAGATTTTTTAGGGTTAGATGGAGATGGGCGATCGCACTTTATCTTAATTCCTGTTACCTCTCGCATTACATCTAATGGATCTGGTAGAACAGGTCTTTGTTTATATTCATTCGGATCATCACCGATTCTAGGGGTTTTCTCCCGCTTAATCTCCATATATCGAGTGTTATTTTCCACATCTGTTATACCAGGCCAAGTTAACATCGCTAACAGCATTTGGATTCTACATATTTTCTTAAAATCTCCAGTATGATTAAGTTTTTCTAACATATAGGTTTCAAACTTACTTATATAGTTTGATATGTCTGTGTTGCTCTCTGTCTCTCCTTTTTCCCAACAATCATTACTATCAAATAAGTTTTGGTAACGTTTTTGACGACTACTCAAGTACAAAGTAGGTTCGATTTTTACTGCCCCTAGTCCTAAAGGTTTACCCATACCTAAAGACAAACGATATTTATTATTCTGAGCAATATCCAAAACCCAAAGCAAAGCACCCAATTCAACATCACTCAAATTTTCAAAGTGAATATTAAATTTAAAAGTAACCTTTTGTTTAATGGGCTTGATTAGAGTTGTTTGAGTATCAGAAGTGTTTTCAGGAGAACTAATGACTTTTTTAGAAGAACTAATGACTTTTTTCGGAGGGGTAAGTTTAAAATCTGGATCACTTTCTTTATGCCAGTATAACTTATGGCCTCGAATTACTGTTTCTGTAACAGGCTGACTAGCATAGTGTTTAAGTTCTAATTTATCGGCATTGGGTTGAACTAGATAATGTGGAAAGTAGCTTGTTTTTGGTTCAGATAAGATTTGAGGAGTTACAGGAGTTTCACTATACCAGACATCCTTTTTATTACTTTGACATAAGGCATCTGTAACAAAAACCCGACCTGCTCTTTGTTTATCAAAATCTTTAGGGAGCTTCTCATTTTCAGATTCCTGCTTAACCCAACCAAATATTGCATCAGCCAGATCAATTGAGGCTAATTCTCTCAAATTTTTAGGAATAAAATCTACCACAGTTGTTGCATGACCGTTACCTTGTGGGGAGTAGGGAATACGAAAATTAGGACTCTGACCAAAAAATCCAACTGTTTCGCTCTTACCATCATGATAGTAAAATACTGGACGATCTTCTTCTAATACTCCCCAATCTTTATCAAACGGTGATGCTTTCTGAAACTCAGTCAAAGCATTACGGTAATGTTCAATCGCTTTATCATCTATTGGTAATGGGATGGCATTTTTATCTTTTGCAAAAACCACACAGTCATTACGGCGTGGGGAAGCTTCATTGCTTTGCTTCATATTCCCGCTTGTAACAAGCACGCCTTTTTTTATCTGGGCATCTGGCAAATCGATATCATGAGCAAATAAGCGTTTAGCTATATCTGTGTTATCTATATTTACACTTCTATAACTAATAGAAATATACTGAGGTTCATATTTATCATGATTAAAATTTCTATAATTTGGCAAGTTAAGAGAATTTTCTCTAACCCAAGCAAAAGTTACACGTTGATCTTTAACAGCAGGTTGAATATACCATTTCTCACCATTTTTTGTTAAATAACCAGCTTTAACAATTTCAGGCTTAACATATTGTTTATATTCTTTTCCCCAAGATTCTTTACTCGGATTTGATCCTACTGCACGGAAAAATAAATGTTGATGTCCAGAGACTCTTTCAATTTTACTAAAACTAACAATTTCTACTAAAGTTCGTAACATCCCTCGAATACTACTACCAGGAATTACAGGAAGGTTGTTGTTAGGATAGCTGAAGAAAGAGGCAAGAATTTCTTTTCTTGCTTTTTCCCATTTCGCTTTTTCTTCATTCTCCCATCGCTCTTTTTCTTCTTTAGTTTTATGTGCAGGTGGTTGTGAGTATTTAGCAAAATCTTCTGGACTCCAACCACAACGAGTATACAAAGGAGATTCTGTGGTTAAAGTGCATTCAATTTTCCCAGTGTGACGTTTGAGTTTTACTGTTTCTCCATTAATCAAATGTCCTGAATATTCATGGTAGCAGTTTTGATTAGGTAAAGGCTGTGCTTCAACTACTTTTTCAGGTAATTCTACAAAATTGTAAGGTGCGATCGCTCTACGTTTTGGATCGGCAATATTATCAATATGTTTAGGATTCATTTAC
>DMPJ01000260.1:4015-6417 GCA_003456035.1 Planktothrix sp. UBA8402 | reverse complement strand
ATCAACTATATTCCAAGGTTCTTTGATATAAGGAATGTTTTTCTGCATAGGTTCATCACTATTAATTGTAGCAATATCAGCACCTATTAATGAATTAGCAATTGATGATTTACCTGCCCCTGTTTTCCCAAACAAAGCAATATAAACAGGACCTGTTTTCAGCTTTTCCAAAAATTCATTAAGCTCCTGAAACTCANNCTCGCTTTTCTTTCAGTCTCTAGGTTTGTATCAACTGAATCAATTATTTCTTTGAATGTTGCTTGAATTTCAGCCTGGTTTTTATCAATTATTTCCCGAATTTCTTGATTAGACATTATCAGTACTTCCTCAGTAATTTTAAAATTAGTTTGTAGTTGAGTTTCAGCCCAACTATGAACTTTTTGACATGATGCTTATAATTGTGCAACGCTTATTTGTTTTTCTTCTGGATAGTAAAATAATGTTGGGCCGCAATTTCTTTGCAACGTTTAATTGCTGCTTTTTGATCACCCGCCCAACTATAGTTATTGCGGACATACTCTATGGTTACTTCCCCNNACGCCGATATTTGTAGTAACCTAAAGCACTAACATCAGCAAACAAAGCGATCGCTGCCCCAATTGGGCCTGCAATAACGGTTATCACATCTAGTGCTAAATCAGCAGCAGCCACAGCAGCAAATTCTACACCTAAAACTTGACCACACGCCGTTAAAAGTTCTTTGCTCATTTTTTTTGCATCTTCTTGATTGGCTTTCTTACCCATAATTTTGATCACAGTAAACACCATACTGGCTAAAATTCCCGGTGTAAAAATTAGTTGCGTAAATGGGATAAATTCACTTGCTACTGAACCCACAGCAAAGCCATTAATTGCTTTACGTGCTATTTTTATCCGCACTTCTAAAATTTTATTATTGATATTTTGGGTAAGATCGTCAGCACGATGGGCAGGATCGAGAATATTCATTACTTGTCCTAGTGTGCCTGCGTCTTCATACATTTTATTTAGCAGTTGTGGCAATTCCTGACGCACCATCGCTCCATTTTGTTTGATTCTGGCACTCCCGTAAATAATGTCATTAGGTGATTTGACAAACTTACCCATTTTTTCGGTAATTTTTTGACGTACCGTTCTCAGTTCATTTTCATCGTGTTGAAATTCCTTTACATCCCACTTATTCACAAACACAAGTTTGGGGATATTAGGCACAGCATTGTGTACTAATTCAAATAATTTAAGTTCTGGCCCCAAGGGTTCACCATCAATCACAAAAACAAGTCCATGAGCTTTTTTAGCTTCATTGATTGCTACTGTCTCATTAACTACCTCACCCATAACTCCAGGTACATCAACTATATTCCAAGGTTCTTTCTTATACGGAGTTGGAATAGTTGTAAGATCGTGTTGCACCCCAACTTCTGCAATATCTTGACCAATCAGAGAGTTAGCGATCGCTGATTTTCCTACAGAAGTCTTGCCAAACAAAGNNGGAATTAGCAATTGCTGATTTACCCGCTCCTGTTTTCCCAAACAAACCAATATAAACTAAGCCCGTTTTCAGTCTTTCCAGTAATTCATTAAGTTCCTGAAACTCGGTTTCAATTTCTTTAAGCTGTTCTGGCTTAAGTTCTTTTTTGGCTAAAGTAATTATTTCCTTAAGTGCTGATTTAAGTTCAGCCTGTACTTGCTCCATTTCTTGCCGAATCTGTTGGTTGTTATCCATAGTATTTTGATGATATGTTGGATTGAATTGAGATGTTGGAACTATTGCAGCAGATTGAGGATCATTAATAGGTACTTCATTTTCTGGTAAGGGAGTAACTACTAATTTTTCCAGTCTATCAATAGTAATTTGGGTCAGTAAACTAGAACGCACTCCCCATAAAGCAGCACCTCTAGCGACAGTAGATTCTGGCGGATCTCCATAGATAATGGGAACTGAGTCACCAAACATTTGTCGCAAAATATTGGGTACGATAAATAATCTAGCTCCTCCACCAACTAGAATAATTTGACCAATATCTTCAGGAGTTAACTGCATTTTTTCCAGAGCAACTAACAGGGAATCGTGCAAATACTCTTTGCCTTTTGTCACGATTTGCTCAAACTCTGTACAAGTTAAACTAATTNNTGTGGGGTCAGCTAGTAAAACCTGGAAATTCACAGATTGATTATAATTAATTCTGGCTTGTTGGCTCAGATTCTCCTTAAATTTGCGACCATAATATCGCAATTGTCTATCTAATGATAATTGTTGAGATTCATTTAACTCGAATTGAATAGCAATGTACTGAGCGATCGCTTCATCAAAATGATTTCCTCCATAACCTTTCCCAAAATAGCGAATATCCTCTAAACCGCCCGATGTCAATTTTCCTGCGACTAGATCAGTCGTCCCCCCTCCAATATCAACAATTAGA
>DMPJ01000260.1:0-4002 GCA_003456035.1 Planktothrix sp. UBA8402 | reverse complement strand
GGCAAAAATCGGATATTATTGTGCAGATTTTCGGGAAAATGACCTTGAATTGTTAAAGCAAAATCCCTCAGAATTTTACCTTCAATTTCACCGTTACTTTTGGTTATTCCCCAATGTACGGGGTGAGTAAAAATAAACTGGTTATTAGTTGCTAAACAGTTGGGCTTTTCCTCTTGGAGTCGCTCTACTACTTTTGAGAGCAGTTTTCCTGTATAGTTTAATGCTTCTTGATGAGTGTAACGTTTATTTGGGTCAGATGCTTCAACTGTTTGATCGTTCCCAAAACATAGTTTAAACGCATCAAATAGATTAGCACTTTTATATAAGTCATAGTTAGTTATTTCTTCATACGCTCTTTCTCCGCAAGCCAAAATTTTCTGATTTTCATCTAATAATAATGCCGTGGGTAAACAATGTCGGGCTGAATCAAAAATTGTTAGAGATAAAGGTTGTGGAACTTGAGATGGATCGGAACCATTGAACTGAAAAATCCGCCAGTTTGTGGTTCCACAATCAATTCCATAATTATTGGCATGGTTCAAGATGTTACCTCACTTTAAATTGAGTTTTAACAAAGGAGAACTTGTTATTAAATGGGAGCGAAAAAATTAAAATAAAGGTAATGCTGTTTGTCTGATTTAGCTGTGCAGCAGCTTAACCCACTCTACTCTGTTGGGCGTTGCTAGGAAGAGGAAATATCCAATTACCTAGAGCATTTGAGCTAAAATATAATCCTTACCTCACATCACCAAAGTAAGTGATATACAATATATAATCAAAGTTTTGATCTGTCAACTCTGTTAATTAGGTCGTTACAAAAATTTACACTCGCCTTCTTCCTATAATCAGGACTTACGCAGCTACGCTATGCGTAGCGTAGCCCTGTATAGAAAATCGCGTTTTCACGCTCGGCGGGTATGGAACCCAACTGAACAATTTAAAAACAGACAATAATCAATCAATAATTTATCCTTAGTTGAAAAACTATGGTTATTAGAAAATATTGCTCGAAAAATACGAGGAGGAGATTCCGAGATTAATCAAAAAGAATCTATTCAAGAAATTACCCTGGAGGATAAACTAAATCAGATGAAAGAATTTTTAGCTACTCCTTGGGAGGGAAAAGAGGAGACATCCAATTCATCGTAGGGGCGAGGCGCGCCTCGCCCCTACAGGGGAATATAGATATTTTTTGGGATTAATAATCACCGTGAGTCATTGATGCTATAATTGCAGCGATCGCTCGTTCACCAGGAGATATTATTGTTAAAAATAATACTCGTCATTTTATTGAAATCTCAAAGTTACAGATCGAAAATTGGCTAGATTAATAATTCTTATACTGAACTAAATTCAACTCTAATTAAACCTATTTTATTTTGATCAAAAGCAGATTTTAGACTCAAATTAAGTAAATTTCTAATCCTCCAATACTTCCACGACCTCCTCAATCATCACATCAAAAGCCCGTGCTAATTTCTGAAGAGCAGTAAAATCAACTTTTGTCATCCCAGGACATCGAGCGTAATGTTTAACACTATTGTAAACTATCCCAGAACGGTCTGCGACTTCCTTTAATGTCCACCCCTTTTCAGCCGCCAATTCTCGAACTTTAACTCTAATTAAACCCATACTTGACAACAGTTGGCATAACATCTTATACTGATTAAATAATTAAAAAAGTGATCGTCTTTAGCCATCTAAAAGTCAAAGACGACCACTAATAAAACTACTTTTGGACAAAAATTGCCCAAATCTAATCCTATGATAGCAACAATCACGCAAAATGCACCCGTTATCACCGAATCAAAAATCATTCATAAATCTGCTATTGTCCATCCCTTAGCCAGATTTGTGACTGAACAGACGGTGGCGTTGATGTTCAATATCCAGATAGAACAGATTTATCAAATCCAGTGCTGGCGATATGTGGTGTATGTTCATGGTCACGGAATCAGCAAGTTTGTCAGTTATGCGGATTTCCCAGCTATCCTAGAAGTAGAACCTCCCAAGGCTGAGGATTTTGTCCGTTGGCGCAAACGCTGGTACAAATGCACTCGCAGTCAACAGGCGCCGGAGTTTTGGACTAAATTCTATGGTTTTCAGTTTAATCACGCCGCATCCTATCAACAATTGCGTCAATGGGGTCAACTGGTGGGTTTAGTGAAAAATGCCATCGCACCCTCAGCCATCGAAAAATTGCGGCAAACCTATCAACAAAACCAACAACTCTGGAATAACTGGAATTAATCTCCTCAAAAATAGAGGAATTTTGTGATTAATCTGAGTTATGGGCTAGTTTTTCTAACCCTAAAGTTCAGGGTAACAAACTTCTGATTCCCCATCCCGCAACAACACCAGCCAAAAATGCCCAAATTTGCCCGGTTTTAACAATATGGTTCCATTTACTGACAAAATCACCAACAATATCCACATTCACTTGTTGAGCTAGAATTGTTGTGTGAGCGAACAAATTTAAACCGTGATCAAGGATATTAAACCCATCAACAGGATTCAGAATTAGAACAATCATTATTATCGCCGACCTTGCTAGATTTTACTTGCAATACTACGAGGGTCATATCATCCCCATTCCGGTTTTCTGCACCAATAAATTGTTGAACTTGTTCAAACAAATAATCAAGAATCGCTTGGGGATTTCTACAATTCTGACACGCCCAATGGAATGCTTGACTAAGATTTTCCTCATCGAAGCGATCGCCTCGTTGATTCATCGCATCGGTAAATCCATCGGTATAATAAATAATTGTATCCCCGGAATAAAGTTGGATTTTATCTTCATAATAGCGACTATCCGCATCTAATCCAATCAACATTCCCAAAGTATCCAACCTGATAATATTATTAGTTGCAATCTGCCATAATAACGGGGGATGATGAGCCGCATTACTATAGGACAATATTCGAGTCGCCGGATCATATTCCGAATAAAATAAGGTCACAAATCGGCTAGAATTTTCCAAATCCGCATACATAACTTGATTCAAATGCCCTAAAATCAAGGCAGGAGAATGACGGTTTAATACCTCGGCTCTTAACATTCCCCTGGTCATGGTCATAATCAAACCCGCCGGGACTCCCTTACCCATGACGTCGCCGATGACAATACTCCAGTGTTCATCAGTATAGATAGAAAGATGATCACCCCGTTTGTCAAAATTAGAGGGAATAAAATCATAATAATCCCCCCCGACTCGGCTCGCGGTTTGACATTTGGCGGCAATTTCTAAACCCGGAATCGTCGGGCATTTTCGAGGCAATAATTGTAACTGAATTTCCGCCCCAATTTCCAATTCCCGATCTAAACGTTCTTTCTCGCGTAGGGAAGTTGCTAACTCATCATTGGCAATAGCAACGGCCGTTTGATCAGCGACTAAACGGATTAATTTTTGCCGGGTCGGTGTCCAAACATAATTAACATCATGACTAAAAACATATAACCGTCCCCGCTCGATATTATTCACCAAAATCGGTGTCCCGAATAACTGCACCTCGGGGCCAAGATAGCGACTAACTTGATAATCTAAATTTGCCGTATAGGTTTGTAATGCCGATTCCGATAGGTCTTCTAACCTGCCTGTGGTTGGGATGGAGGTAATTTGTCGGGTTACGGCTTCGATCGCTTGCCGAATATCCTGACATTGACGTCCCTCCTGACAATGGAGCCGTTGAAACCGGACTTGTCCGTTGGGTTTAAATAATACTAAAGCCCCCCCATCAGAATCCGTCACCCGACTGGCGACTAGGGGAGTTAACTCTAAAAATTGATTTAGGTTGTTGAAGCTACGCAGGGCATACCCCAAGGAACTTAACAACTCGTTCACGTTTTGCTGTTCGGCNNTGAGGGCAAAAACTGGCGTCGTTTCTGTTGTTGCAGAACCCGTAATCGAGTCAGAAAATTGATCAGAGCGTTTAGGGAGGGGCAAGGCTGTCATCTAAAACCTCACGGGGGAAAGGAGGGGGAGTAGGGGAGCAGGGGAG
>DMPJ01000262.1:275-4268 GCA_003456035.1 Planktothrix sp. UBA8402 | reverse complement strand
GGTTTTGGGTAATGGGTTTTGGGTTTTGGGTGATATTCAGCGAGCGAGGACGCTCGCACTGCTTCTGCTCCCCCTGCTCCCCCTGCTCCCCCTGTCTGGGGGGTTTCGGTGGGTTTCGGGAGGGCGGGTGATGCGAAGTCAAGGGATTTGGTGAGGCGGAAGGAAATAGAGGCTCGCCCGCCGTTCACCTGTCGCTTGTAATAGAGTTTGCCCTCATGATCAGTTTTCCAAGGTAGGGATTTGCCTTGGGATAAGACATTACACGCTTCCCAGATAGCGATCGCTGAAGCAAAGGGGGCCGTTTTGCCATTGCTAAAGAGACTGGGGCTAGGCATCGGGCTCTGGGTGGTTTTGCAACGCCCCTTCTTAGCCTTTAAGGGCATGGGGGAAAGATTGATCGGACAAGCAATCACGCATTCGGGTTTCGGGGCATCTCCCTCACAATCGTTGCACAGGGTAGGGTCGATCCAAAATTCTCCATTTTCCAGCTTAACTGCACCTGTGGGGCATTGAGGAGCGCAATCCCCACAGTTAATACATCGGTTAGGAATGGTGTGTGCCATTATGATTAAGTTGTTTAGGTATCAGAGGTGATTGGATAACTTTCCTAGCAGTCGAAACTGTTAAACCTTTTTCTTGATCAGGGAACAAAAATAATTAAGCACTAATTTTAATGTCCTTATTCTGGGAAATTAATTAAAATTAAGTTATAACTAAAAGCACTATTAATTATAGATAATAACATTTATTGAAATTGTTCAAACAAAGCAATTAAATAATCTCTTAATATTTGTCACAAATGTATTCATTATAACCCATTTAGCTTTTAATTCTGTAACAATCGCTACCAATTTATGAACAAAAAAATATTACTTTAAATATTGTTTTGGAGAGTTTGCTCGATTGGATTAAACTCTATTAAAACCTGTTTGAGAATTCAAAATTAATTACTATAATTTTGTATGCTCAAAGAGCGATAATGATTTCCAAAAACCAACTACACCGATGAAATATCGAGACATCCTGGTGACAGATACGGGGCAGTCGCAGGTTTGTAAACCCGTACGCGAATGGGATTTACTCCGCACGCCCTATAGGTTTCATCGCTTTTTAACCGAAGTTGAAGACTTGCTAGAAGCGGCCGCTTTGGAGACGGATAGTTTACCGCAACTGGTGGCTACTGTGCGGCGGTTAATCACCAATTCCTACTGGCTTCAGACCCAGTATGCAACGACCGATCCAGCCACAGGTACGGGAGTGATCTTGCTCTACGACGAAATCGGCTACCCGTTAACGGTGCAAATCACCACCTTCCTACCTGGGACTCGCTCCTCCATTCATAATCATGGCAATTGGGGGATTGTGGCCGTCCTCAAAGGGGAAGAAAAAAACACCCTGTGGCAAAAAATATCTAATCCCCAGTTTCCAGATTGGGTGGAGCCAACGGCAGAAGTATTTCTCTTGCCGGGGGATATTATCAGCTTTACGGACGGAGCGATTCATTCGATCGAAGCTGTAGGGGTGGAGCCAACTGTCACCTTCAGTATCTATGGAGAAACTCATCATTCCCAACGTTTTGAGTTTGATCCAATTACCCACACTGCCAAGATATTTTAGATCCCTAATTCAATTACCCAGGAGTTACTATGTCAGCCCATAGCCAAGACGAATATTTCAACCTGATTGATCGCCTACTTAAGTGTCCCAGTGGCCAAGAGCCAGAAATCTTAGATGCTCAACCAGATTTACTGAATGCGGACTTAGTGAAAGCCTTGATGCAAGTAGCCATGATGATGTCTCACCAAGATAATCAGGATGCGGCTAAGTTTTTAATCTTTATGGCCCGCCAATTAAGCAAAGAATTGGGCTTGTATCCTCAAGTTTCCCCTGAACAATAGATTTTTAACGGAGGCGATCATGATTTCAGAATTAACGACGGCAGAAGCGGGGCAACGGGCAATCGAATTTCTGATGCAGGATTTAGAAATGCCGATCGAGGATCAAGAATGGTTCTCGGTGCTAGGGGTGCGGGCTGTGGGGCAGACTTGGCACGTCGTGGAAATCGGTGTGGAAGGACTGCCGGATCAATGGGTGTTGCAAGTCTATGACACGGGGGAATGTGACCCCAATTACACCTTTAGAACTCCTGTACAGGCAACGGAGGCCGATACGGGTTTAGAAGATATGCCAGAGGCGATCGCCAAAATCTTAACTACGGAGCGTCTGCAAAAATAAGGGCTGGGGTGGGAGCTAATTGCTTCTGGGACAGGTTTCTAAATCTTGCTGGATCAAAGATTCTCGAACCACCTGCCCAGAAGCATCTGCTACCTCTAACCCGATCCAAGCAGCAATTTTCTGTTGATTGAAACCTATTTCCCGGCGATCGCCAACTTGAAGGAGGGGACGACGAATCAATAGGGGGTCGCCGAGCATTAAATTCAAAGCCGTTGACCCATCTAGTTGGGCAGGAATAATTTCCCCTGATTTAATCCGGGGGGCGGAGACATTAAACCATTCGGTGACGGGCAAATCCCCAAAAAAGGGACGCAGGGTTTCTACTGTCCAAGTTGTGGTTAAAGCATTGCGATCGTCAACAATATGTCCTGCTGCTTTTAACAAGGCTTTTTGCTTAGTGTTATTTTTGCAGCCCGGTTTTTCGTAGAAAATAATAGTAGCCATTTAATTTCCTCTAAATCAGATCTTAATTGTTGTATAAATAACATTAATTATTGCCAAAACTTTCGCAGAAAAATCACGTTTTACTCTGGGTAAAAAGACTTATACTGTTATTAAAGCTAGGGACGTAATTTTAGGGATCAATGTACGGGCGGGTTCACCGAGATTGGGATGATTAGCGCTGCTATATAACAGAACCAGCCCCTACTAAATTTTATTAATTATTCTTAGCTTGAGACTGGGTTTTATGAAAGACTTTGAAAGCGGAAATATTCAGGATAATTCCTAATAGGACTTTCAATATTGCTCCGGGAATTAAGCCGACTAATAACCCTCCTAAAATCGCGCCAATAATGGAACCTATGCCCATTGGTGCGATCGTTTTTTTGAGATCACGACGATCAAATGCAAAATATATTAGGCGGTAGCAGAGCGGGGAATTGTTGCGGCAGCAGACCTTCGCAAATTAAAGCCAAGCCGATCGCCACCAGTAGCACTAAAATAATTCGTTCTAGTTGTTCATTAGACAACTTTCCAGACAAAGTTGCTCCCAAAAAGGCAGAAACCACGGCTCCGGCAATCAGAGCCAAAATCGCTGGTAGGAAGGGGATCACGGACGCTCTTGATAGGGTAGTGCCCCGAATACCCAAGGAAGCAGCGATCGTAATCAAGCTGACAGCCAAATTCAGAGGTACAGCCTGCCGAGCAGAGTAATTCAAAACCCCGGCCAGGACTGGGAGCCGAAACTCAGCCCCGCCCAAGCCCATCAACCCGCCCAATAAGCCGATGGGGATGGCGAATAAAAAAGCAAGTTGTGAAAGATGTTTGGAAGTCCCCTTAAAATTCGATTTTTGTTTGGACATTTACTGGGTGTTTTTGCAAAAAGCGATTGAAATTGCGGGTACAGAAACAAAACCACAGATGGTGCGCAGGTTAATGAAAGTCCTAGATTTTTGTTAGTCCGCGCACCATTCGGAGTTTGTTTTTGTAGTAGCTGCGGTTTCAACCCCTGGTTAAAACCGCCTTGTAAAACATCCTCTTAAACTCCCGCCAGCGCCAATTCCTTGTGGGTTTGGCAATTTTTGGGACAAACTCTAGCACAGGCTTCGCAACCGACACAATTCGCGGCATTAGTGACGGTCATAACTTTCCGTTCAAATTCTTCATCTTCATCTTCATCATCAATAAACTCTCCATCTTCATTTAATCCCCGTAAACTCATTACCCCGCGACCGCAGGTTTTCAAACATCGTCCGCAACCAATACATCGCTCAATATCGATAGCTTGCAGAAATTTGGGAATCCAAGTTTCGCCGC
>DMPJ01000262.1:0-184 GCA_003456035.1 Planktothrix sp. UBA8402 | reverse complement strand
ACGATCTACTTCATCCCAACCGGGGGGACGATAATCTGGGTTCAAGGTTTGGTCAACATGGCCAACCAGATTAGGCAATCCGGTGTAGGTCAGGGTTTGGTCGAGGAATTGGTTGAGTTTATCCTCCCAATTAGAGGGATAGTCACGAATCACCGGATGTTTGACCACGATCGACTGATATTCC
>DMPJ01000510.1 GCA_003456035.1 Planktothrix sp. UBA8402 | reverse complement strand
CAGGGGAGGTAGGGGAGCAGGGGATGTAAACTCTTTTTATTACCTATTACCTATTACCCATTCCCTATTCGTAATTCGTAATTCGTAATTCGTAATTACCCATTACCCACCAACCCCTAATTAAAACTTCTTTACAAAATCCAAGGCTGTGATAGTATCTGGATGGATTTACACCATGATGGACAGCCTATGGGCTTAATTTCTGTGGTGGAGGAGAATAGAGGAGTGCAAAATAGGATGTCCCTCGGATATTCAACTGCTATGACTGGGAGAAATTACCTTGACCCCATCCAAGTTGGTGTGATCGGGGTGGGTAATATGGGGCAGCATCATACCCGTGTTTTGAGTATGCTCAAGGACGTGGAACTTATTGGAGTTTCCGACGTAAATGTCGAAAGGGGACTCGACACTGCTAGTAAGTACCGAGTTCGGTTTTTTGAAGATTATCGAGACCTTTTACCCTTAGTAGATGCCGTTTGTATTGCGGTTCCAACTCGGTTACACTATCCGGTGGGAATGGCCTGTTTACAAGCCGGGGTTCATGTCTTAATTGAAAAACCCATTGCTGCTAGTATTGGTGAGGCAGAATTGTTAGTTAATGCCGCAGCAGATTATCAACAAATTTTACAAGTTGGTCATATTGAAAGATTTAATCCAGCTTTTCAAGAATTCAGTAATGTTTTAAAAACCGAAGAAGTTTTAGCCTTAGAAGCCCGTCGCATGAGTCCCTATTCTAACCGAGCCAATGATGTTTCGGTGGTCTTGGATTTAATGATTCATGATATTGATTTAATGTTAGATTTAGTCGCCGCTCCTGTGATTAAATTAACCGCTAGTGGTAGCCGGGCTTCGGACTCTGGTTATTTAGATTATGTGACGGCTACCCTCGGTTTTGCGAATGGCGTGGTGGCAACTTTAATTAGCAGTAAAGTCACCCATCGCAAATTACGTTCTATTGTTGCCCATTGCAAAAATTCTTTAACTGAAGCCGATTTTCTCAATAATGAAATTTTAATTCATCGACAAACAACGGCGAATTATGTTACTGATTATGGTCAAGTTCTCTATCGTCAAGATGGATTAATTGAAAAAGTTCATACCAGTAATATCGAACCCCTACACGCTGAATTGGAACATTTTGTTAGTTGTGTTCGGGGTGGAAATCAACCGTCTGTTGGTGGAGAACAAGCCTTAAAAGCGTTACGTTTAGCCAGTTTAATCGAACAAATGGCATTAGATGGTAAAGCCTGGAATTTCGCTGAAACTGACTATCTTTTAGATTCATCAACTCTTTCCATAGGTTAAGAAAAAACCAGGATCACCCTTAACATTTGTAATTACGGGTTTGGGGCTGAAGTTCATCAACTTTGGCTCTCCTCAACCCTCAACAGTCGATGATTAATTATTAATAATTAATTCTGAATCCATCCTTTTGCTAAAGTTTGATACCCAATTAATTTATAGGTTAATTTAGCAACGGTAAATTCAGAAACAACCGAATCAACTACTGGTGCTAATTCCATCACATCACACCCAATCACATCTTTAGACTCAAATAAACGGCGTAAAAATGTTAGGGTAGAATACCAATTTAATCCGCCGGGTTCGGGAGTTCCTACCCCTGGAATTAAACCAGGATCAATGCCATCGACATCAATAGTTAAAAAGACTTTTTCTGTAGTAATACTGGCGATCGCTTGTTCAATCCAATCCAGATTAAAAGCCATTTCTCTCGCTCGAAAAACCGTTAAATTTTTCGCCTTAATTAAATCAGCTTCCTCTTGACAAATGGCTCTAATTCCCACTTGAACAGTCGGTAATCCCATATTAACAATTCGACGCATTACACAAGCATGATTATGAATTGTACCTTCATATTCATGTCTTAAATCCCCATGAGCATCAATTTGAACCACCGTAAAAGGTTCTTGATAAACTTGACAATATCCCTGTACAACTCCGGCGGTAATACTATGTTCTCCACCAATGGAAATCACAAATTTTTTGTCTGCAATTAAAGACTTAATAGTTTGTTCGGTCACTCTCAACATTTCTGCCGCCGAAACCGTATTTCCATTGCGAGTATCTGCAATTGAGGAATGGGTAAAAATTCCAGCATCAAAACAGATTTCCCGATCTAATTCTTCATCATAACATTCTAACTGATGAGAAGCCTCTAACAACGCATCCGGGCCGTTCTCGCATCCTTTTCTATAGCTGGTTGTAGCTTCATAGGGGATAGGCAAAATCACAACTTTAGCCGTTTCGTAGTCCGGGACAATTTCCGAACCAAGAAAGTCTATAGTAGCAGTCGTAGACAGAGTTGATGTCATTTTAATTTAGGAAATAGAATGATTTATTGCTATGATTATAACATTTAAAGAATAAATCACTATTACCCANNAATTCCCCATTCGTAATTCCCCATGTTAACTACTTCATCTGTACCACAAACTTGGATTTGGAAAGGATACCCGATTTGTTATGTCAGCGAGGGCAATAATGGCCCGGCGGTGGTTTTAATTCATGGGTTTGGGGCGTCTTGGGGTCATTGGCGAAAAAATATCCCCGAATTAGCCAAACATTGTCGAGTATTTGCTTTAGATTTAATTGGGTTTGGGGGGTCAGCGAAACCGAAACCGAGTCCAGAAATTGCTTATACTTTTGAAACTTGGGGAGAACAAATCGCTGATTTTTGTCGAGAAATTGTTCAGGATAAAGTGTTTTTAGTGGGAAATTCTATTGGTTGTATTGCGGTAATGCAGGCGGCTATTGATAATCCTGATATTGTTCAAGAAGTTGCTTTATTAAACTGTTCTTTAAGATTATTACACGATCGCAAACGATCAGAAATACCTTGGTATCGAAATTATGGAGCCAGTTTTGTTCAAGAGTTATTAAAATATTCCTGGTTTAATCAATTATTTTTTAACCTTTTGGCAACCCCAAAAACCGTTAAAAAAGTCTTATTACAAGCCTATAAACGGGATGAAACTGTTACGGATGAATTGGTAGAAATGTTATTAAAACCCGCCCAAGATCAAGGAGCAGTTGAGGTTTTTGCCGCCTTTACTCGCTATTCTCAGGGGCCATTACCAGAGGATTTATTGCCCAAATTACCTTGTCTAGCGATAATATTATGGGGAACAGATGACCCTTGGGAGCCGATAGAACTCGGAGAACAATTTAAACAATATTCAACAGTTAAACAGTTTATTAGATTAGAAGGAGTCGGTCATTGTCCCCAAGATGAAGCTCCAGAATTAGTCAATCCTATTTTATTAAATTGGATTATCGGGGCGGGTTTTTAAAGGTTATTTGTTGATTTTATGGATTTTTATGGAACTCGCCCCTAGAGGTCTTTTTAATCTAAATTAACCTTAACTTTGGTTTCATTCAAATTGGTTTCAATTTGCCAATTTGGAGCTTTATTTTCTTGCAAATCAGCGTTAATTTTTTCAGCAACTTGATTGAGTTTATCTTGAGATAAACCCGGTGGATTTTGAGAATTTTCTTGAGATTCGTTAATACCAATACTAACAATTTCTAAACCATCTCCAGACTTAGGAGATTGATCAGAAGTTGAGGGATGTTTAGGATCTGGTTTAGACATTTTTTACTCCTGTAGAAAAACAAGGGATATAGTTATATTGTATCGCAAATTAAAAGGGTAAATCATCTTCAAATTCGGGATTATTTTCTTTCATGTTTAGTCTGTTGACTAATAAATAATTCAGCTTGTTTAATTCTTTCAGATAAAGAAGAACGAGATTGCTGTCGTTTTTGGATTAATTTATTAATATTATATTTAACCTTTAATTCTTCTTTTTTATCTGGGGGTAAGGGTTGATAATCGGGTAAAAAATCCGCCCCTGTCACAATAGGAACCCGGGGGCCTAATTTTTCGATGGGAATTTGGGGAAGACGGGCCAAAAAATAGTCTTTTCTATTTCTAATTTGTTCGGATTTATTATTGATTTCAGTGATAATTCCAATAATTTGACTTAAATGATGATTGGATAAAGCCATCTGAATATCGAGACTTTCCAGGGGAATTCCCAAGGTTTCCACTTGTTTTAAAATCTCTGGAGGAATATGATCTAAATTGGCAGGATTAACCGTTGTTTTTAATCTAATTAAAGCCTGAGTTAATTGAGTTTCAATCTCGTTAATAATCTCACGGTTATTGTCTTTAGAAACAGAATTTTGTAACAGGTATTGCAGGTGTTGAGTTGCTTGTTGCAAAAGCTCAAGGGTAGCTTGAAGTTGCGGGTCATCCATTTATTTAAAGTTATTCAATTTCTTCTAATTCCTGGGTAGACTGCCATCCGGGTTGCCATAAATCCCGGTCTTGAAGTTGTTTGGCATTTAACCAAAATCTAACCTTTGGGTCACAAGATGCTACCATTTCGGCAAATACCCATTTTCCTTGATTTTTGCGGTTAACAACTTGGAAATGCCTCCAACCCCAGGTTTTTTGATTTGATGTCCATTTGGAACCTAACAGATAAGGGAATTTTTGCTTGTTTGCCATGCTTGAGATTTAGAAGATTAAACTATTTGGCTTTTGTCTCTTGCTATAGCTTCGGATTTGATCTCAAAATTTCAGACTTTAGACTTTAGATTAAAGATGATTTTTTGATTGTTTTCTGAACTCTTGGTAAAGAAAACTAAAACATCTGCATCATCCAAAACCCAAAACCTAAAGTCTAAAATTGTCGATTTTTAACTAATGTTAGCGGAGATATTTACCACCACCCCATTGTTCGGAACGAACTTTGGGTTCTAATAACAGATATCCAGACAGATTGTATAAATCATCTTCTGTCAGATTTCGCATGACGACGAAAATATCTGAACTCTTGGTGCTGGGGTGGGTTTCGGAAATTTCTTCTAACCCGTCATAGGTTGTGGGATTTTTGATAAAGTCGATCAGGGCGACAATATTATCGCGGGAGGGGGATGCTCCTGCTAAGGTGGCAGGACTGAGGTTAATATCAGGATTGGTTTTGGTCATCCCTAAAGCATGACAGGAGGCGCAAGCCTTATTAAATAAGTTTTTACCCTTCTTCAGTTCTTTTTCACTTAGAACAACGGTTTGGCCCTGGTCATTTAGGGGTAAAGTCCGAAGTTCTTTGGTCAGGTCTACCGCATTGGCATTAGTGACAAACAGTTGAAAGGTGAAAAATACAGTGGCTATTGCCAGCCAAAAGTATCTTTTTAGCATGGTTCTCCTTATGACTAAGTTAGTGATTAAAAGCTAAATCCAGTCTGGGCTTGATCCGCGAACAGAAGTTAGTTAAGTTTGGGTTCAGGTATTGAATGTCCCTGATCCCGGTGATTAGCTGATCGTCATTTGTCAATTGTCTATTGTTATTTACCACTTTTTACAGTTTGCGAAATATGATTTCACAGAGGGTTAACGGTGATTGAACTATTGGGACTCTGGGGACTGGCGTTGGGCCGTGATTTTGGACATCAAAGCCTTAGCATCCTCCAGCGCTAAACGGGTTTGAGAATGTTGATAAGCAATTCCCAATTGGTCGCACAGTTGGAGTACAGTCTCAACGGGAAGATCGTAGTCCTCTGCTATTTCTGTGATCGACAGGTCGGCAAAACCCATAAGTCTATTTAAACAATAGGTCTTGATCAAAAATTATAGGAACCTTTGGTATCTTGTGAAAACCGACAATTTTACAGCTATAGCCGGGAACACCAATAGAAAGTCCTAAACCGACTGTTAACAGCCAAGGGCAAAACTCTTAGACAGACTTAGACGGTGAGACTTCCTGGGATAGATCTACTGTATGGGCAGAAGTTAAGGGTGTAACTTCAGCAGTACGGGATAAAGGCTGAGAATTTTGGGGAAGATGATGGAGACGAATCAGTTGGGCCAGAGTTTTTTTGAGTTGGGTACGGGGAACAATTGCATCTACAAACCCATAACTTAATAGGTATTCCGAGGTTTGGAAGTCATCGGGTAACTTCTCTCTGAGGGTTTGTTCGATCACCCTTCTTCCGGCAAAACCAATGGTGGCCTTCGGTTCGGCTAAAATCAGATCCCCTAACATGGCAAAACTGGCCGTCACTCCTCCGGTGGTGGGATGGGTCAGCACCGGAATATACAGCAGTCGGGATTTGTGGTGTCGATGCAAGGCGGCGGAGATTTTAGCCATCTGCATCAGGCTTAACATTCCTTCTTGCATCCTCGCCCCTCCTGATGCACAAATAATGATTACGGGATAACCTTCTTTTGTGCCGTGTTCAATTAAGCGGGTGAGTTTTTCCCCAACTACCGAACCCATGCTTCCACCCATAAACCGAAAGTCCATGACTCCCAAGGCAGTGGGTTCACCATCGAGTAAGCCAATTCCAGTTTGTACCGCATCGGATAATCCGGTTTTTTCCCGGGTTTCTCGCAGTCGATCACTGTAGGATTTGCGATCGCGGAATTTCAGGGGATCAACCGCATACATTTCGGCATCTAAAGCCATCCAGGTATTCGGATCAATCAATTGCCCAATCCGCTCGTCGCTATTGACCATGAAATGATGACCGCATTCCAAACAAACTTTATTATTGGC
>DMPJ01000555.1 GCA_003456035.1 Planktothrix sp. UBA8402 | reverse complement strand
AGCAACTCCCCCCATAGAACTGGCTAGAATAGCTGCATAACCTAAATATAAATGGGCTGAATTGAGATAAAATTCTGAATCTACATCGACCTTGGAGGTAGATTTTCCTAGTTGTTGATTAAATTCCAAACAAGGAAAAGAAGATGCCATTTTCCCCCCTTCTAATCCCAAAGCATTCGCCGCCCGATAAATAAACCCGCGAATATAAATATCTTCGGGTAAAGCCTCAAGTTTTCCCTGTTCTAAAGATTCTAAATGATGGAAAGGAACTAAAGTAAAATAGTGCATTTGCTGTAATGTCAGNNTAAAATAGTGCATTTGCTGTAAAGTAAGACTATAGGATTCTCTAGCTTTACGCAGTTCTACCCCAATTTCTTGTAAATAAATTTTTTGCTTTTGATGAATTTGCTGATTGATTTCCGCTTGATTCTGGCTTTTAAGTTTAGTTTTGGTTTTAGTTTTAGGAATATTATCTGATCCAGAAATAGTCGAAGTTTGTTCTGGAGATTCTACCGTTAAATCCGGGGCTGGATATCCAGCAATAAATCCCAGGGGAGAAACTACAACAGTTTGAACTTCTGTAGGGGTAGAAATATCTTTTCCCGATGAAATTGAAGTATCATCTGACCTAATAGCAGTTACGGAAATAGAATTATTAGGGGAGGAAGATATTGTAGAAATAATAGCGGTTTGTTGTCTAGCCAGTTGTTTTAAAGATAGTTGAATTGCTTCTCGCCCCACAGCTTTAATCACAATTTCGGCTTTACTAGCCGCCTGTCCTAACATTTTTTGTAAACTTTTTAAAGCAATATTATAGACTTCACTACAATATAATTCTGCTTCAATTTGACGAACAAGAGAACGTAAACTTTCGGGAGAGACCTCTATTGTTGTCGGTGCTGTCATCCCAAAACCATTGACCGGATTTAGTTCCATAATTTATACCCCACCTCAATACCAGCTATCTAAGTCATTTCTTCTATAGTTTGGTTTGTGATTCCGGATGCGGAGGAAGTGCAAAAATCTTTTTTATCAAAATGTTTCAGCATTTTTTAACTGAATATGTGAAAATAAAAGTTAACACAACTCTCCCAAGTTTGCAACTTTTATTGAAGAAATCTTGACAAATATCTAAAAATCTGGTTTACCGCCTCTTACCAATCACTTCCATAAGGTGCGTCAGTAACGAGCAGGGACTCTACGAGGTTGAAATCTTTGCCAGTCAGGGTTTTCGGCGTTTTCTGAAAAAACTTCAAGATCAAGATTGCACATTTCTTCGCATTATGCTAAGATTATTTTATTGATTAACAAACAAAACAACAAGGAGTCCTTGATATGAAAAAAATTTATTTANNAAACTTAAACCATTTTGGATAAAATACCCTAATGCTGAAACCAGTTTAATAAGTTGGTATAAAATTACTGAAAAAGCTGAGTGGAAAACCACTGCTGATGTGCGTTTAACATTCAGAACTGTAGATTTTGTAGGTAACTTTACGGTTTTTGATATTGGAGGAAATAACTATAGGTTAATTGCTTATATAGATTATGAATATAGGAAAGTCTTTATTCGTCAGATTCTCACTCATGGAGAATATGATCAAGACAAATGGAAACAAGATAAATGGTATCAGTAAGCTAAAACTCTCATGCAAAAGTATGTTTTGTTGATGTTAAGCACTGATTAGGTAATAGAAATAGGGCAAACTCAGCCCTATTTCTATCAAAATTTCAAGTTTACACTCATTTAAAAATGTTAGCTTCTAATGATTACATTGAATTACTCACAAATTTTCCTCCGCGTCCTATAACGTCTGAGGAAGAATTAGAATTGACTCAAAATATGATTGATCAATTATTAGATCAGGGGAAACTGAGTCAAGATGAAAAAGACTATTTGAATGTGTTGGGTGCTTTAGTTTATGAATATGAACAACAGCAAGAACCCATTCCTGATATTTATGGAGTAGAATTGCTCAAGAGTTTAATCGAAGATAATGGATTACGTCAAAAAGACTTAGTTTCGATTTTTAAAACCGAATCCATCGTCTCGGATATTTTAAACGGAAAACGAGAACTAACGAAACGACATATTGAAGAATTAGCTGAATTTTTTCATGTTTCTCCGGCGGTTTTCTTCCCTAGAAACTCGGTTTATTAGTTAGGGATTTTAACCATAAAAATCTTCATCTAAAATTTGCTCAATTGAAAACGGACAAATCTGAGAATATTCTTCTTGATTAGGAATACGAACCCCAAATTGAGCACGTTTTCCTTCTTTAATTGCTAACCGACGACCATCAATATAAGCCGTTTCCAGGGCAGTTTTTAAATAAGATTTTAAAGAAGGAGTTTGTTGCAATTGCTTTTGAACACGCTGACGATTTTCATCAACGGAATTATACCAACTTCCCTTGATCATTTCCGGTGCATCTTGTTGCACCCTTAACTTGAGTAAATGCGCCAACAAAACCATCAAATTACTTTCCAGATGATTTTTTTCCGATTTTCCCAACTCGGTTAACTCCTCAACTAAATGTTCCATATCCACAGCAGCAAAATTGCCTTGTTCTAACTGTTCAATTGTTTGCTGAAGCCAAAGTTGAAAATCTTTTTCATAGAGATGTTTAAGCATTTTTCCAACCCTTTAAAGTTAATTCAAGAACCAATGACAGCAGGCGGTCGACGGATGATTGAACCCATTGTCCCCCAAATGTGCAAAAATAAATTACGTTAATATTAGAAATTGAGAGTAAACTGTGAGTTCAACTGTCGCACTGCCAAAAGATACACAAACAACGGTCAACCTGTCTCGTCGTCCTGTTTTTCCCTTCACCGCAATTGTTGGCCAGGAAGAAATGAAACTGGCTTTAATTTTAAATACTATCGATCCTAAGATCGGTGGTGTGATGATTATGGGGGATCGGGGGACGGGAAAATCAACCACTATCCGCGCCCTAGCGGACTTGCTTCCCGAAATTGAAGTCATCGCCGATGACCCCTTTAATAGCCATCCCACCGATGCAGAATTGATGAGTGATAACGTCCGGGAGCGCCTGAGTCAGCACCAGGATGTTCCCATATCTCGGAAAAAAGTCCCGATGGTGGATCTGCCTTTGGGGGCTACGGAAGACCGAGTTTGTGGTACAATTGATATTGAGAAAGCCTTGTCTGAAGGGGTGAAAGCCTTTGAACCAGGACTTTTAGCTAAAGCAAATCGGGGGATTTTGTATGTGGATGAAGTCAATCTCCTCGATGATCACTTAGTTGATGTTTTGTTAGACTCGGCGGCTAGTGGTTGGAATACTGTGGAAAGGGAGGGAATTTCTATTCGTCACCCGGCAAGGTTTGTGTTAGTGGGTTCGGGAAATCCCGAAGAAGGGGAGTTACGTCCGCAATTATTAGATCGGTTTGGAATGCACGCCGAAATTAGAACCGTAAAAGAACCGAATTTACGAGTTAAAATTGTTGAAGAACGCACCTCTTTTGATCAAAATCCTGAAGTTTTTTTAGAAAAGCATATTAACGACCAACACCAATTACAACATCAACTTGTAGAAGCTCAAACCATTCTCGCTTCTGTAGAAATTGATTATGATTTACGGGTAAAAATTTCTCAGGTTTGTTCAGAATTAGATGTGGATGGTTTACGCGGAGATATTGTTAGTAACCGGGCGGCAAAAGCCTTAGCTGCTTTTGAACAACGAACGGAAGTAACTGTCGATGATATTCAACGGGTGATTACTTTATGTTTGCGTCACCGTTTACGCAAAGATCCTTTGGAAACAATTGATTCTGGTTTCAAAGTTCAGAAGGTTTTCCGTCAAGTTTTTGGTTTACCAGAAGTGTAGTTGACGGTTGAAAGAAAAATGGTGCGTGCGCTGATCGCTTACGCACCCTACATTTATGAAAAAAATAATTTTGGGTTTTGATCCGGGTTTGGCAATATTAGGATTTGGAGCAATAGAGTGTGAAATTGATGCTCAAACTCAGGAACAAAAATCTGTTTCTATGATTGATTTTGGAGTAATTAAAACCCCGGCTAAAACTGAATTGGGCAAGCGTTTATGTACTATTTATGATGATTTAAACCAGTTATTAACCCATATAAAACCGGATTTAGCTATTGTGGAAAAACTATTTTTTTATCGCATGGCAAATACCATTGCTGTTGCTCAAGCGAAAGGAGTGTTATTATTGGTTTTGGCTCAACACCAGATTCCGTTAATTGAGTTTACTCCCGGTCAAGTTAAAAAGGCGTTGACGGGACATGGCAATGCGGATAAATATCAAGTTCAAGAAGCTGTGGCTAGGGAATTGAATTTAACAGAAATTCCTAAACCTGATGATGCTGCGGATGCTTTAGCTACCGCATTAACAGCTTGGTTTGATCCTGATATAATTTTTCAGTATGAATTAAGTTGATAATTTATGATGATTCTAACTTCTCAAGAGATTGCTCAATTTCGCTCGCAATTGGCTGAATATTCCGTTGCTTTAGAAGCATTAGATAGAATTGAAAATTGTGAAGGAGATATCGAAGATGCGACAATTGAAATGGCAATTTATGTGGGTCAGTCACCGGATACTTCTGAAAATTGGTTAGATGGGTTAGCAAAAAGATATCGGGTTAGTTTGTGCAATAAAGACCTGCGGGAAGAATTAATTAAGGGTAATGTTACCGCAATGGTAGAATCTCTAATTGCCGAAAATCAATGTCCAGCCCTATTAATTACTCCGGTGGTAATTTATGCAGTAAAATCGGGAATTGATCAATTTTGTCAACCTTTGGAATATAAATTATAGGGATTTGGTAACAAAATAAACCCCGAAATGAAGATTTTACCCTAAAATTTAGAAATCAAACACAAACCGAATTCAGGAGTAATTTATGAGTCCAGAAACCTTAGTCAAAAAAGCGCCTGTTACCAGCGATTTTAGTATTGATGACTTTAATTCCCATGTTATGAATACCTACGCCCGTTTTCCGATTGCATTGGAAAGGGGAGAAGGGTGTCGGGTTTGGGATACCAACGGTAAAGAATACTTAGATTTTGTGGCGGGAATTGCTACTTGTACCCTGGGACACGCCCATCCGGTATTAATTGAAGCGGTCACTCAACAAATTAAAACCTTGCACCATGTTTCTAATTTATATTATGTTCCCGTGCAGGGAGAATTAGCCAAATGGTTAACAGATCATTCCTGTGCAGATAAGGCATTTTTCTGTAATTCTGGAGCGGAAGCAAACGAAGGCGCGATTAAATTAGCTCGGAAATATGCCCATGAAAAATTAAATATTGAAGACCCGGTTATTATTACTGCCCATGCCAGTTTTCATGGTCGAACTTTAGCCACAATTACTGCTACGGGACAGCCTAAATATCAAAAAGGTTTTAGTCCGTTAGTGCCAGGTTTTGTTTATGTTCCTTATAATGATATTCAGGCTTTAGAATCAACAATTGCTGATGTCGATAAAGATGGGCGACGGGTGGCAGCTATTATGTTAGAAGCGCTGCAAGGAGAAGGGGGTGTCCGTCCTGGAGATATGGCATATTTTCAACGAGTTCGGCAAATTTGCGATCAAAAAGGCATTCTTTTAATATTAGATGAAGTTCAAGTTGGCATGGGTCGTAGTGGTAAATTATGGGGTTATGAAAATTTAGGAATTGAGCCGGATATTTTTACCTCGGCGAAGGGTTTGGGCGGTGGTATTCCCATCGGGGCGATGATGTGTAAAGGGTTTTGTGATGTTTTTGAACCTGGAAGTCATGCGTCTACCTTTGGCGGAAATCCTTTTGTTTGTGCGGTAGCGTTGGCTGTTTGTCAAACATTGGAACGGGAAAATATACTAGAAAATGTACAGAAACGGGGTGAACAAATTCGTAGCAAGTTAACAGAAATTGCTCAAAAATATCCTGATTTAATTGCTGAAGTCCGAGGTTGGGGTTTAATTAATGGTTTGGAATTGAAAGAGGAGATTGAATTAACTTCTCCTCAAGTGGTGAAAGTGGCAATGGAAGCCGGGTTATTATTAGTTCCGGCTGGCCCGAAAGTGTTACGTTTTGTACCACCATTAATTGTGACAGAAGATGAAGTTAATCTGGCTTTACAAGCGGTTGAAAATGCTTTACAACAGTTAACGGCTTGATGTTAGAAATTCCCTATTCTTCTTTCTGGAATTGAAAAAGAGTAGGGAATATTTTAGAGTTGATGCTGAGTCAGTGAAGCAGATTATTTATTCTGTTTAAGGATGATCTATATAAGTCAGTAATTCATCAACTTTAACCAGGTATTTCCGATGATTTTTGTAAGGAATCTTACCTTCATATTGAAGACGACCGACAATAATACCCGGATGACGCTCTTGACTCTGAGCAAATTTCTCAATCGCTTTAGTTGAGAAGCGAGAGGAGTGAGTAGCAACAAATTCAGCCAAGGCATTACTATCAATTAACCAATCACAGGAGAGTTGATTTGCTTCTTTTTCTTGGGGATTATCTTCTAGTTGGCTGAGGTCATCTAAATATATACCTTCATGACCTGCGACAATATGACCTAATTCGTGCATTAGGGTAAACCAGAAAGAATCAATCCGGTTATATCTCTGGGTTAAGGCAATTATAGGGTGATTATTAATGGTAAAGGTTGCCCCGTCTAGGTATGTTTTAGACAGATGGGGAACAATTACGAAATGAACCCCCAAAGACGTCAGTAAGGGAGGAACTTTATTGATGTTTTCTTGGGTCTGGGCATAGCTAAGAATTTTAGGAATAGCAGATTTTAGTTGTTCTCGGTCAAATTTTCCTACAGATTGCATTTTGGCTAAATGTTCAACTCTTTTAATCCAAGCAATTAAGGCCGTATCTTCTGATTGTAGGGTATGGTTATGACGAAAATTAACGGCTAGTTTAGGGGTTTCCGTCGGAGAGGCGATATCAAGAAAGTTACAAACTGAGGTTTCTAATTCTTCTAGGGTTTTTGTCTGGGGTAGCCATTGTCTTTTAATCAGTTCTGAAATAGGGACAAGTTCGTATAATCTTCTCCGTCTTGAAATTGCCTGATGATCAGCATTTTTTTTTGCCCGATGTAAACGATAATTAGTTTCGAGATTTGTCCAAACTTCTGCGGAAGTTCCCAAGGCCTCAGCTAATTCTATGGCAGTTTCGGGAGTGATTTCTTTTTTGGCGTTGATAATAGCATTAATTGTTTGAGCCGGGCGATCCATAATCTCGGCAAGATCCTTTTGTGTCCAACCACGAGCTTCTAATTCCATGCTTAAAATGTCGCCTGGTGTAACAATTCGTGCGGGTATAAGTTTGTTTCCCATTTTCCTGCTCCTCCTAAAATATTGCCTTAGTGATAGTCTTCAATATCGATCACTAGGATAAAATTACCGTCTGAGTTTTTTTTAATCATAAGAATTAAACGCCATTGTCCATTAAGACGGATTGAGTGTTGTCCCTTTTTGCCTCGTTCTCCTTTTAGTTTTTCAAATCTTAGCCCTTTGAAGTTATAGAGATCTTGTTCATTTGGTATTCCGTCAATTAATGTGATTACCTCAAAAAAACGATCTACTACGTCGTTAGGGTATTTATGGGCATTTTTTTCTTCCGTATAAAGTGCTTGTAATTTTTTGTTTTTAAATTGAAATTTCATGAACTCCCCAAGCCTATTTTTATTTCTACTATTTTATAGTAAACAATTCGGCTTTGGGGTGAATCACTTAATCTATTATAATTTTTTTTATGATTAGGTGCAATTACCTTGATCGAGAATGGCAGGGAATGGGAGTAATTACACTATATATAGGGGTATTGGTTGGGCATTTTCAAGGATTAAAGGATTGAGTTACGCTAAATAAAGATTATTAAGTTTTGTAAAGAGGATGAGTTTAGGCTCAGGGGTCAGATATTCATAACCCATAGACATATCATCATCTCAAATGTTGGGTTATAATAAATTGATGGAGGTAAACTTAATATGACTACAGCCACTTTACTGATACCTGAACAACGCAC
>DMPJ01000258.1:1373-6241 GCA_003456035.1 Planktothrix sp. UBA8402 | reverse complement strand
TTAATAATTGTCTGTAAATCCGTAAGATTTGGTATTTCTTCAAAAGCGATCGCCTTGATTTGCTCAAATACAGGTGCACTTTTCAGAGCTTTTAAATCCTTCAAAAAACTGGGTAAATATTCGATATTCATTCTTTTTCCAGTTCCGTAAGTGCTTCCTGTAAACTTAACGGTTTTTCATGTTTGACTTCAGCCATAGCGAGGAGAAGTCCTCGATCTTCGAGCGCGTCGAGAAGATATTGATAGTCAGTATAATTCAGTATAACTTGACTAATGTTACCTTCAGCATCAAAAAGCAATTCTTTAGCAAGTGGATAGTCTTCTATTTTCATAAATTTTTATGTTTAGATGANNGCAACAACTTTAGGAAAAACATCTCTACCATTATAATATGAATAAATTGTGGGAAAAAAGCTGGTAAGATATTGAACAAAATCTGTAAAGGCGGGTTTATTGAGATTATTGGTGGGGTGTAAAATATCCCGGTGAACCCGTCCCTACGGAATTATTATTGATTGAAAAGGAACAATAAGATGATTACTCAAACAGAATATCGGCAACGACGGGAACAATTAATGGCAAATATTAGGCAGGGAACTGCTATTTTTAGAAGTGCGCCAATGGCAGTTATGCACAATGATGTGGAATATAATTTTCGCCAAGATAGTGATTTTTTCTATTTAACCGGGTTTAATGAAGCGAATGCGGTTGCTGTTTTTGCCCCTCACCATGCAGAACATAAATTCGTTTTATTTGTGCAACCGAAAAACCCAGAAAAAGAAACTTGGTCAGGGTATATTACCGGAGTAGAAAAAGCCAAAGAACTTTATGGGGCGGATGAGGTTTATCCTATTAATGAATTATATGAAAAATTACCCCAATATTTACAAAAAGCCGACCGGATTTATTATCGCTTAGGACGGGATGAAAAATTCAATGAAATTATCCTAAAACATTGGCAACGGCTATTAAGAGTTTATCCTAAACATGGCACCGGGCCGATTGCTATTGAAGATGTTTGTAATATTTTACATCCCATCCGTTTAATTAAAAGTCAAACCGAATTAGAGTTAATGCGGAAAGCTATAGAAATTTCTGTGAAAGCTCATAACCACGCGAAGGAATTTGCTCAACCTGGACGATATGAGTATGAAATTCAAGCAGAAATTGAACATATTTTTGGCTTAAATGGGGGAACTGTTGCCTATCCTTCTATTGTAGCATCGGGAAAAAATGCTTGTATTTTGCATTATGTGGAAAATAATTGTCAAATGCAAGAAAATGATTTATTGTTAATTGATGCCGGATGTTGTTATCAATATTATAATGGAGATATTACTAGAACTTTTCCGGTTGGGGGGAAGTTTACACCGGAACAAAAGATTATTTATCAACTGGTTTTAAAAGCCCAATTAGCCGCTATTGAACAAGTTAAACCCGGAAATCCTTATAAAAATATTCACGATACTGCGGTGCGGGTATTGGTAGAAGGTTTAATGGATTTAGGATTATTAGTTGGAGATATTGAGGAAATTATTAAGGAAGAAAAATATAAGCCTTTTTATATGCACCGAACCGGACATTGGTTAGGGTTAGATGTCCATGATGTTGGGGTTTATCAATGGGGTGAAAATCCTCAACCATTGCAACCTGGAAATATATTAACAGTTGAACCGGGTATCTATATTTCTCCTAATATTAAACCCGTTGAAGGACAACCGGAAATCCCCGAATGTTGGCGAGGAATTGGGGTAAGAATTGAAGATGATATTTTAGTCACTTCTGACGGGTATGAAGTTTTAAGTGCAGGAGTTCCTAAGTCTGTTGAAGCAATGGAAAGATAAGAGAGTAGAGACGTTGTATACAACGTCTCTACTCTCTGTTTATCCCCTTGATAGATAAAGTTTTTATACCATTTATACAAAATTATGATATAATATAAACGTCTATACCAAGTTAAATTAACGTTAATTTAGCCTTAACACTTCTTAATTAATTATGACTCATATTTTGATATTGTATTCTTCTTTAGGTGCTGGACATACCAGCGCGGCTCAAGCGTTAAATCAAGCATTTTCCCAATTTCCTGACGTCACTGTTACGGTAGAAGATGCCTTAGATTATGCTAGTCCTATTTATCGCAATACCGTTACCAGTATTTATAAACAATTGAGCGAAAAAGCACCCCAAATTTATCGCGCTTACTATGAAGGAACAGATGTAGAAGATTTAGAACGTTCCTTAGAATTAAATATTGTTACGGCTAAACTAGAACGAGTTTTTTTTAAAAAACTGCGACATTTTATTGAAAAAGTTAATCCCGATGCCATTGTCTGTGTTCAACAAATTCCCAGCCGTTTGTTACAATTATTAGAAGAAGAAGAAAGAATCTCAAAACCTCATTATGTGGTAATTACCGATGTAATTGCTCATAGTAGTTGGATTAATAAAGAAGTAGACGGTTATTATTTACCCAATGATTTAACTACGGATTTTCTAATTAAAAGAGGAGTTGACCCGGCAATTCTTCATGTGACTGGAATTCCGATTAAACTGGAAGTATTAGAGTCCAAATCTAAACTCGAAATGCGACAACGTTATCAACTGAAAACCGACAAACCTGTTGTGACAATATTTGGCGGGGGGTTACATTATAAACGGGTACGTTTAATGGTTTCTCAACTGATGGATAGTTTAGAAATTGGCACCTTAATTGTAGCAGCAGGACGCAATGAACAACTATTAGATTCCCTAACAGAATTAGACTCCACCCCAGAAATAGAATTGCGGAAATTAGGCTTAATTGATTATGTAGATGATTTACTGGTAGCGAGTGATTTAGTAATTACCAAAGCGGGAGGATTAATTGTTAGTGAAATCTTAGCTAGAGGAACACCGATGATTATTGTAGACCCGTTTCCTGGTCAAGAAGAATGGAATGCTGATTTAGTTGTGGCGGCGGGTGCAGGAGTGCAGTTAAAATTACCCGAAATGGTTGCTCCTTGTGTAAAGTTTCTGTTAAACCACTCCGAAAGACTAGCCCAAATTCAAACAGCCGCTTTAGAATTAGGAGAACCCCGGGCGGCTCTGAATATTGCTGAGAATATTTTATCACAAATTACAATAGGCAATGGGGAATAGGCAATAGTTTTTAGAAACATAAAGGAGATTAAATTTTGACTAATAACAGTAACTTTTTATGGGGCGTTGCTACGTCTGGGTATCAAAGCGAAGGAGGTTATAATGGTGTGGGANNGAAGGCGGTTATAATGGTGTGGGACAACCTCAAAATAACTGGTCAGAAAGTGAACAAAAAGGCAAAGTTATGAGGACTGGAAACGCTTCTGAATTTTGGACTCGCTACCCAGAAGATTTTTCTAATTGTCAAAAATTAGGATTAAATTCTTTCCGCTTAGGATTAGAATGGAGTCGAATTCAACCCACAACAACCCTTGAAATTTCTCCCGCCCCAAATTATGATTTTAATGTCTTAGATGAGTATGCAAAACGCATTGCTACCTGTCGTCAATATGGCTTAGAACCTATTGTTACCTTACATCACTTTACCCATCCCGCTTGGTTAGGAATAGATGCCTGGTTATCCCCAGAAACCATAGATGGTTTTATTGATTATGTGACGGTAAGTATTACCCATATTAACCAGCGTTTAATTGACTATCATCAACAGCCACCAATTCATTGGTATATTACCATTAATGAACCTAATATTTTAGTCCTAAATACCTATTTAAGTTATCAATTTCCCTCTGGAAATTTTACCGGAATTAAAGCGGTTTGGCAAGCTTATAATCATTTATTAGCGGCTCATATTCGGGCTTATAATTCTATCCATGATATTTATGAAAAATATGGCTGGAACAAACCTATGGTGACTTTAAACACCTATTGTAGTGATTTATATTGGTCAGAAAAAGTAATTTGGGATTTGTTAGGGGCACAGGAAAAAGAAATCAAACCCCAGGAAATCAGAGATTATGTTTATGCTCAAGCTAAACATTTAGAAACCTCTTTGCGTCGAGCTTCTTTACCCTTTAAAAAAGATATTCCCTATCAAAAANNAAAAGATATTCCCTATCAACTGGGACGGTTAGCTCGTTGGACGGGAAATAGAATCGGTCATCGGAATTTTGATCTTAAACATTTAGACTATTATTGGCAAGAATTAATGTTATCTCCTCGCCCAAAAGTCTATGATTATCTAGCAATTGATTATTATGATCCTTTTATTGCTCATACCTTCCGCTTACCGTCTTTTTCTGATTTTGAATTTAAAACTAAAGGGTTAAGAAATTGGTTAATGACCGGAATTACAAGTAAATGGTGGGACTGGCGAGCGCTCCCGGAAGGATTATCTTTTTTCTGTAAATATTATGCTCAGGAATATAATCTCCCGATTTTAATTGCTGAAAATGGCATGGCGTTACGTCGAAAACCGGATAATAGTATCGCCACTCATCGCTCTGACCAACTGCATCGCAGCCAATTTTTAGAAGCTCATGTTCGTCAAATTCAACAATTATTAAAGGAAAATATTCCGATTTTGGGTTATATGCACTGGTCATTAACGGATAATTATGAATGGGGGTCTTATACGCCCAGGTTTGGGTTATTTAGTATTAATTTTAATCGGGGAACAGAAAGGGAAATTGAGGATCATTTAGGCGATCGCCCTTCGGAAACTTATGCTAAACTGATTAGAGAGATGTAAAGGAGTTTGTCATACTGAACCTAGCATAGCGTAGCAGGAGACGATTCAAACTGGGGCGATTGAAATTCCATCTCCCCCTAGCGATCACTTTTGGGAAACTTATGCTAAACTGATTCAAGAGAACGGTTTCAAGATATAAA
>DMPJ01000258.1:0-1347 GCA_003456035.1 Planktothrix sp. UBA8402 | reverse complement strand
CAGTTTAAATGCACAACAGCTTACAATTCATTGTTAAAATCCTACGAGTTTTTCCTAGAGAACTCTACAAAACTATTATCTGGATATTACATTGATAAAAAAGTTATGAATAATCGATTATTTATTTTTGATTTAATGAGAGCTTTGGCAATTTTTATCATACTTTTTCATCATTTACCTCAATATTCTGGCAATTTTTACAATTTCAATTTTATAGGAATTCATATTGATTTATCTCCTGTCAATGGATTGAATAGATATTTAGCTTTGTCATTATTTATATTTATTTCGGGTTATTTATTAAACCGAAAAAGAGAACGGTTTCAAGATATAAATTCTGCTGTTAAGTTTTTATATAAAAAAATAATCAGAATTTTTCCTCTGTATTATTTAGCATTGTTCGCTTTTATTTATATCTATAAAATTTTTTCACCTCTTACAATATTCATTCATATTTTAGGATTACAATTATTGTTTGCTTCTCCTAACTTTAAACCGATAATGACTTTATGGTTCATTGGTTTAATTTTAATTTATTACAGCTTATTTATTGTTATAAACTATGGAAATATTCGGCAGATTTCTCGAATACTTATCATCATCCTATTCCCTATCTTTATAGGGTTATTATCCGTTGTTTTCAAAGTAACGGATTTGAGGATTATTCTGTATTACTGGGTTTTTATATTTGGAATATTTTCTGCGGAAACTAATTTCTTTGAACAAAAACTTTGGCGTAAGATAAGTCCAATAATTCCCATTTTATTTATTCTATTTTTCTTAATTAGTTTTTTTGTAGAAAAGGAATATGGATTGATGAAAATTAATTTAGGATATAGCTATATATTAATTAATCTTCTGGTATTATTATTTGTTTTGTTTGTTTATCAAATCAGTAGTTTTATATCACTCAATAACCCATCAGTAAAATTAATTGAATTAATTTCTTATTCTTCCTATTGTATGTTTCTGTTCCATCGTCCGCTATGGTCTGTTATGGATAAATTTCTTAAAAAAACACTAGAAATTAACAATTTTTATATAACAACATCAATATTAGTCATCCTCGGAATTCCAATTCTGATTGTTTTCTCCTATTATTTACAGCGTTTTTACGATAAATATGTTATGAAATTAGCCTATTGCCTTGACTAAATATTTGATTGATGTCAATATAAAATATTCCCCGTAGTGCGAGCGTCCTCGCTCGCTAGGTATAAAAAATTATCTCGCTCGCTAGGTATAAAAAATGCTCTCGCAGGTGTTGGGATAACAATTATCTCGCAGGTATTGGGATAATAATGCTCTCGCAGGTATTGGGATAACAATTATCTCGCAGGTGTTGGG
>DMPJ01000310.1:1674-7479 GCA_003456035.1 Planktothrix sp. UBA8402 | reverse complement strand
TTGATCTATTACTGGATATTCAACTAAAATTCTAGGATCAGCAATAACCGCAGTTGATGCGATCGCAGTATGAACAATACACAAAGTTCTGAAAGGGTCAATAATCGGGTCAATGGCAATTAACAGGACTAACACCGCTTCTAAAGAACGGTTATTATATACGGTAATTGGGGATGCAGTAAATGTGGCGGCGCGTTTGGAAACCTTAACGAAAGAATACCCGGAATATACCATTTTAATTAATGACTCAACTGCGTCCGCCATTGCAGATTATCATGGTATTGTTCTGAAAAGTTTAGGTGAAATTAAAGTCAAAGGTCGCCAAAAGTCCGTAGAAGTTTATGCGGTTTTAGATTGGAAAAAAGAAGAAATTCTCGTTGTCACCTCGATTTAAATTAGGAAGGCAAAGGTGACATATAACATCGCCACGAATAGTTGCACAACCATGACTGGAATTCCATAGCGGAGAAAGGTTTTAAAAGAAATAGTGCGCCCATGTAGTTCAGAAATTCCGGCGGCGACAATATTAGAAGAAGCCCCCACTAATGTGCCATTTCCGCCTAATGTAGCTCCAAACATCATAGCATAAAATAGCGGTAATACTTCCGGGGGAAACTGTCCGTTAAAAGCCGGGTCAAGCACTTCTGCACCGACAAATCCCACATTAACTAAATATTGTTTTAATAGGGGAACCATAGCCACTACTAAGGGAATATTAGGCACAACACTAGAAAGAATCCCTACTGTTACTAACAGTAAAATTGAACCGAGAGCGATATTTTTTCCTAAAATAACCGCTAGAAGTCCCGATAAATTGTTAATCACTCCTGTTTTTTGTAATCCTCCAATTAAGACAAAAATTGACATGAAGAAAATTAAGGTACTCCAGTCTAAATCTCGCAAAATATTATTAACGGTATCAATTTTACTGTGATGTGCTAATAATAATGCTAAAGCTGCACCTAATAAAGCCACCGCCGCCGGAGAAATGGGAACGGGTAAGGTTTCTCCAATTACAAAAAAGGTTAAAACAAAGGCTATAATTAAACCGCCCAGGGCTAAAATGCGAGGATGATTAATTTGAGGATGGGGTAAATCTTCTAAATGTTCAAATTTTGTATTCCAAGTTTTGCGGAATAAAATCGGTAATAAAATCACTACACTTATTACTGCTAATACTCCTCCAATACTTAATCGTTGTAGGTAATCAACAAAGCTAATATTGATCGCATCTCCGACAATAAAGGTGGCAGGATCTCCGACTAAGGTTAATAATCCGGCACTATTAGCAATGAAGACCATTAAAATTAATAAGGGGACAAAATCAATCCCTAAATCTTGAGCAATGGGGGGAATTAAAGGAGCTAATAACATCACCGTTGTAGCGTTAGGTAACATGGCACAAATCGGGGTAGTTAATGCCACTATTCCTAACAGTAACCGTTTGCCTTCTCCCTTCGCCATCAAAATCATTTTAACCGCTAAATAATCAAAAACTTTAGTCGGTTCAAAGGCACGAACTAAAACCATCACGCCAAAAAATAAGGCTAAAGTTGCATAACTTCGACTGATATAGTTAACCGCTTCGGTTAAAGTCATTACATGGAAAAAAATCAGGAGGAGAGCACCTAAAAACGCTGCAATGGTGAGGTGTAACCATTCCCCCATGATTAAAATAATCACCCCAACAAAGATGATTCCAGCAATTAAAGCATCCATTGTTTTTATTGATAATAGGGGTTGAAAATAAATAGATATCTAAACATTGACTAATTGTTTTAATGGTATCACATATTTCCCAAAATAACAATATTTTTTTAGTAACTAATGAGTTGGTTTTTCTGAGGAAGAAACAGAGTTTATTTTTGCGGTGAAATTGATCGGCTTCGATAAGGTTTGATCCTGTATTTTACCCATGAATATTTTATCTTTAAATTCTCCTGTAAGTGTTAATTGATTAGGATTTTGGGACAGATTTGATGAACAGAATAATAACGGATTTGAATTTCCTGATAAGATCATTTCTGGCTCTTTGAATTTACCATATAATGCAATTTTATCCAGATTATCTGCGGATTTTTCTAATCCTAAATTGGCAAAAATATAAATCCCTGACTGTTCAATTTTTAAGGTTAACTCTTTGTCTTTTAAACAGTTGGGAGGGTTATCAAACTCTATAGAATAATTACCCCCAATAGTGATAGGTGCTTTTAATTGCGTTTCTCCATAGGCTGTGACTCCTTTAAATAGGATCAGCACTGAACCAATCATGGTTCCATAAAAGGCTAAGGATTTTAAATTAAAATGGTTGTGCATAGTTCGATGATAATTGGATGACGAGGTTAGCTATTAATTGGTTGTTGTAATAATGATTCGAGGTGGGAGGTAACTTGAGAATAACTCCGAGTAATTAGTAAAGATGAATGACAATCTTGAGCTAGTTGATCGGTATACCTTCCTAAAGTTTGCTTTTCAATTCCCCAGGTGCGACTGGTACCTGCAATAGTTAAATCTACGGTTTTTGAAGCTTCAATTACCGCTTGAATGGGATCAGTGTGTTCCAGTCGAATCAGTTGTAAACGGGATTGAATTCGGGTGGGTAATATATCAATCATGTTCCGTAATTCATAGCTTAATTCTTCCTCCGGTTCGTTAGATGTCACCAGAATTTTTAACTGACGATTGGGGTCATTGAACATCATTCTTAAGGCTAAAGTCAACCCTAAATCATCGTGAATATTAGAAGCATAAGCCACTAATAAAGACTGAATTTGTTGCTGTTCTTTATTAACAAATACGGCGACATCGGTGGGAGAAGTATTCAAAATTTTGCCAACTCTTCCGCCTAAACGATTGTCACTGAAGGCGGGACGATGCCAACCTACTAATATTAAATTGGCTTGATCTGCTAGGGCAATTTCTCCAGTTTCTTTCGCCACATCCTGGGCTATGCGGATAATGGGATGAACCATTTTTCTAAGTTCAGGAGGTTCTAAACTTTGAATTAATTCTTCCAAACGTTGCTGTTGTTTGGCTATTAAGCGATTGGCTTCATCGGGGGTACTTTGAAATAAATAATCTTCTAGTTCGATTAAACTTAAGGGATGAACAACAGCAGGCGGTTTTCCAGCGATCGCTAAAGCTAATTGTACTAATCCTTTTTGAGTATTGGGATTAGCAACGGGAACTAAAACTCGATAAGNNATAAGCAGGAGTAAGAGATTGAGGACTTGTTGTTTGAGGTTCTGGTTCAATAATATCGAGTTTAATTAACTCTTTGGGATAGGTCATTTCTAATAATGGCGACGTCATAAAGGTTGTGACTAATGCCATAATTACTAATAGGGTAAAAAGTAACGGTGAAANNTACCCCAAAACTTAAGCCAATATTTAAAACAATGAGTTCAGTTAATCCCCTCGTATTCATTAACCAACCTAAAGCGGAGGCTTCTCGTTTTTCAATTCCACTGACTCGCGCAGCGACGTAGGTTCCGACATATTTGCCAATAATTGCCACCGCAATCACTAACCCGCATAATAACCACAATTCAGGACGATTGAGGAGCCCGATTTCCGTGCGTAATCCACTGTAAGCGAAAAAAATTGGCAGTAAGAAAATTAAAACAAAATCTTCTGTTTTTTCGGCTATCTCTCGCACTAAACCTGGATCTTTCGGCATCACCGCACCGACTAAAAAGGCTCCAAAAATCAGGTGAATTCCGATCAATTCAGTAATTAAAGCAGAAGCCACTACTCCCATATAAATCCAAGCTAAAACCCATTGGCTGAGTCGCCCTGTGTGTTGATAATGGACGGAGAGTTTTCTTAACAACCATCGTCCGGCGGTTGCCATTAAAATAATATACAGAATTGAGGCAATAATTGTCGGAAATGCCCCCGATATACTGTTAGTTCGGGTAACTGCGATCGCTAAGGCTAATAAACACCAGGCGGTGACATCATCAACAGCAGCACAAGTTAACGCTAAAGTTCCTAAACGAGTTCCTTGTAAATTATTTTCTGTAATAATTCGGGCTAAAACTGGAAAAGCGGTAATTGATAAAGCCGAACCTAAAAATAAAGCAAAGGCTGTGAAGGAAACACTATTATTAGAAACAATAGGATAAAGAATTAACGCTGAGGAAATTCCTAATGCAAAGGGAACTACAATACTAACATGAGAAATTAAAACTGCCTTTTCAAGTTGCCCACTTAAATATTTAGGGTTCAGTTCCAACCCAATTAAAAACATGAAGAAAATCAGTCCAATTTGTGATAAAATATTTAAGTAGGGCAAAGTTTCGGCAGGAAATAAAGCACTCATCACATTAGGAGCAATTAACCCTAATAATGATGGCCCTAACATGATTCCGGCAATAATTTCTCCAATTACTAATGGTTGTTTAATTCCCCGACAGACTAACCCCATTAATCGGGATAATCCAATCACTATTAATACTTGCAGTAAAACTAAAACTGTAGTTGTAAGGTGCATAGTCAGTCTCAAATTAGAATAATAGTAAACTTCACAGGGATTAATGTTGGTTAACCCCGGTGCGCATTTAATTTTGATAGTCTGATTTACTTAGAATTCTGGTGAGGACAATTATAAAAACTTTGCCTATCAACAGTCTTCTCTCACAGCCGACGGGGTTAGCTGACGGGCTAGGACTGAGAGATGTCCTTCTCGACAAAGTAAACAATCGAAGATAAGCCCCTAAGAATGGTTCCCCCGTTCCAACTCCCTTAAACAAGAGTGGATTAGGCTGACTCTACTTTAAGAACTTAGCTTACCATATTGATTGAATTTTGTCTATAAGGGGCAATCAAAAGGGCCCTGAACTTTCATTCAAGGCACTAAGGGTTTGATTAATTTTGTTTGATGAAATTAAGATAAAATTCGTTCAACGGTGGCACGATAGGAATTGCTATCTAATCCATCACCTGAATTAACCTGACTCGGATCAACAAGTCGCTGCATGGCGGAAATCCGATCACCTGTAGCCGGGTGAGTGCTGAGAATTGTTGGCGGAGAACCACTTTTTAATAGTTTGGTCATAAAATCAACGGCGCCTCGTGGAGCATAACCCGCCCGGGCTAGGGTAGCTAAACCCATGCGATCGGCTTCATATTCAGCTTCACGGCTTTTAGGGCGGTTTAAAGCCAGTTCCACCCCAATTTGGACTAATTTATTCTGATCCGCACCCACGGCCGTAGCCACACCCGCAGCCACGGCCGCTTGGCGCATTTGTTTAATCGCATGACGTCCGGCAATATGTCCGATTTCATGGGCCATTACACTCGCTAATTCGGCTTCATTACTAGCGGCGGCAATTAACCCGGTATTAACATAAACAAACCCGCCCATAGTAGCAAAAGCATTAACATTCCGATCATCAATTACTTGAAAATTATAGGGAATATTCGGGCGATCGCTGGCTTGGGCTAGACGTTGACCAATTTGGTTAACATAGTTTTGAGCTTCTTGGTTACGAAATAATTTAACCTGTTTTGAGAGTAATTCTTGATTAATTTGTTCGCCGATCGCCACTTCCTGACGGGCAGATAAATTCGATAACTGGATAACTTGAATTCCTCTAAAGATTAACTCCGGTAAAGGAATTGCCAAGGTTGCGATCGTCGAACTCAATACAATACTCAGAGTGAGAGTTATTGAAATCAGAGGATATAACCAACGACTACGCTGATGTCGGGTAATTGTAAAGGGTTTTAACATAATAAGTGCGGGTGAGAATTTACAGGTTAAAGGTATAGAAACCGGGTTTCTTTGGTCTTGTGCGTAAG
>DMPJ01000310.1:0-1643 GCA_003456035.1 Planktothrix sp. UBA8402 | reverse complement strand
CCTCCTATTATCTCCTAAACTGACCAAGTGGCTAAATAAGCATCATTCCCTCCTAATGGATTAGGATTAATAGCATTAGTTGTTGTTGCAACAGATGGCTGTGTTACTGTTCCCAAAATCACCGCTTGACCATTCGCAACCGCAAAACCATTCACACTTCCTTTCGCGCCATCTGCGTCACCTGTTTGGGTCAAGGGAGTCCAGAATTTTCTGACAGTATAATCTGCCGATAATCCTAATACTGCCATTTCTCCCAAGGTATAAGCACCAACGGGTTGACTATTAATCGTTTTCCCAGGACGATTTTGCAATTGAAAAGCAGAAGATCCTCCTATATATATACTACCAAATTCGTCAGCCGTAATCGAATTTGGGGTAAAACTATTCGCCCCGGTGCTAGTGCGGGTGACAATAAATTGACCCTGATCAACTATTCCGGTATTAGGATTAATTTTGGCATGAAATGTGAAAGATCCTGCCCCAGCACCGGAGAAATTATTAAATGAATCCACATTAACTAGGGTTGCTAAAGTTTGAGTAATGTTTTGACCATTGCGTTGAAAAACGTTATTTCCTCCATCGGTTTTTCCTAAGAAATAAAGTCCGCCATCTTTACCAATAGTAATACGTTCTCCTCGGGTATCTGCCCCTAAGTTTTGTCCGGTGACTTCCGTTGCACTGAAATCCCAGGTTTTCCATAAGGAATTCAACTCAGAATCAAACCCTCGTAAGAAAGGAGTTTGTAAGAGACTGGTAACTTGATTATACCCGGTAACAAAGACTTGTTTTGTGGTAGGATCAATAGTGATATCCGCCGGATTAATATTTGTTCCAGTTAAGGTTGTGCTAGTTAATTGGGTTCCTGATCCATTCCATAAAGTAATAGTATCGGTACTATTATTTAAAGTGGCAACTGTACCATCCGACGCGATCGCAACTCGATTAAAAGTTCCCGGTTGTGACCATAAAACTGTATTAGCTGTAGGGTTATAAACCTTAATTCCAAAATCCCCAACAGCCACAATTTCCCCACTATCTCGATCCACATCTAAATCATTAACAATACCGCCTAATGGTGTATTTGATAAGGGGGCAGTATTGCCATTTTGTAACCGTTGAATTTCTCCCACACCGTTAAAGTTACCCGCAATAATAATATTATTATCAATGGGGGAAATTTCAACCGATGCACCACTATCATTTCCAGTAGTTCCTAAATAAGTAGCACTATTTAACTGGAGATTTTCACTCGGATCATTATCAACAATTTGCAATATAGCAGTATTTTGAGTTCCGATCGTTGCCGTTCCGGGGGTAATAGTTAATGCTAAATTAATGGTTTCCGTCGGTTCAAATATTGTATCATTAAATACGGTCATTGTAACAGTTTTTGGGGTAATATCTCCATCCGTAAACGTCACCGTTAGGGGAGTATTAGTATAATCTGAAATTGCCGTTGCGGTTCCATCCGTTGGGGTAATTTGTGCCGTCACTAAACCACTACTTCCTCCCGTTCTATTGATCGTAATAGTGTTAACAGGTATGCCATTTTCATTAACACTAAAATTAGCAGAACTAAACCCTAAAACACTAAGAGGTACTGGTGTTGGTGTTGGTGTTGGTGTTGGAGTCGGTATTGGAGT
>DMPJ01000128.1:11074-12115 GCA_003456035.1 Planktothrix sp. UBA8402 | reverse complement strand
AATGATCAATTATCAATTGTCAATGATCAATTATTTCAACAATTCAATTCTTTTTGGTATGGAAACACGGAGTTGGTGGAATCGCAGTCGAAATCAAATTTTTTTACTGGGTTTGGCAATTTTAGCGGCTTGGTTAGTGCGACAAACCCAAGGGGCTGCTCTGTATGAAATGTATTATTGGTTAACTCGTCCTTTCCATTTACCGACAGCAACGGTGGTGGAACAGGAAAAAGTTGTTCGACAAATTGCTCCGAGAATTAATCAGTTAGAAGCTGAAATTCAAGAACTNNAAATTATGTAAGTTCTAAAAAACAGCCCCCCCAGCCCCCCGTGGACGGGGGGTTACGGGGGGGGAAAATTGTTGCTCCTGTAATTGGTCGCAGTGAGGGTTCCTGGTGGAAACAAATTATTGTCGGTCGCGGGAGTCAAGATGGAATTAAAAATGAGGATTTAGTTGTCGCTCCTGGGGGATTAATCGGACGAGTTATTAGTGTTACACCTAATACCAGTAAGGTCATGCTTTTGAGTGATAAAATGAGTCGAATTGGGGTCACGATTAGTCGAAATCGAAATATGGGATTTCTCAAGGGAAATGCTACGGAGAAAGGAATAATGGAGTTTTTTGAAAGTGATCCAAAAGTCAAGGTGGGAGATGTGGTTATCACCTCTAGTTATAGCCAGATTGTCCCTGAAGGTTTAGCAGTTGGTAAAATAGTTTCTGTGGATATGAATAAAGCTCCGTCTCCTGAAGCTATTATTGAATTTTTTGCTCCTATTTATTCTTTGGAATGGGTAATTATTTATCCGAATCAAAAATCAGTAATTGATAATTAATGGCTCTTACACTGATAACTGATTAATTATGTTTTTTAAACCTTATCAAGTTTTAAATTTAATGATTACCATTATTTCTTTAATGGTTTGTATTTGGTTATCTTTGCTGAGGATTCCTGGTTTAGAACTATTTGGAATTACCCCTAATTGGATATTAATTTGGTTGGTGACTTGGAGTATTAAACGATCTTTATTAGAAGCTGTGGT
>DMPJ01000128.1:0-11054 GCA_003456035.1 Planktothrix sp. UBA8402 | reverse complement strand
TTCCTTTTGTGGTTGTTGGGGTTTTAACTGTATTTATATATAAACGAATTATTAAAAAAATTCAAGAGGATTTTATTTCGGTGGCTTTGATTGTGTTTGCTATGGCTATTCTGGTGGAATTCATCCGAGTTTTACAATTGAATCGTTTTGGATCTCCTGATTTTAATCAATTTTGGCAATATCAACAACGGGTAGCACTGTCAACGGCAATTTTGAGTAGTTTGTGGGCTCCTGTCATCTATTTGCCGCTTAATCGTTGGCGGGCATTTATAGAACCCTCAAATCAACTAAAATCCTAGGGGCGGGTTGATCAGGATTTTCGTTAACTAGGAAATATCTCACAAAACCTGCCCTAAACGCGCTCACCGAAACTTATATGCTTAAACATAGCGACTTCGACCAAACAGATACGGCAATTCGGGCTAAAATCCTTAGTGAAGCTCTCCCCTATATTCAAAAGTTTTTTAATCGTACTATCGTGGTCAAATATGGGGGGGCTGCGATGAAAGACAGTAGCCTCAAAGATAAGGTGATGCAGGATATTGTCTTACTGTCTTTTGTCGGAATTCGAGTGGTGGTCGTCCATGGAGGCGGCCCGGAAATTAATAGTTGGTTAATCAAACTGGGAATTGAACCCCAATTTAAAAACGGTTTGCGAGTCACGGATGCCGCTACAATGGATGTGGTGGAAATGGTGTTAGTGGGTCGAGTAAATAAGGAAATTGTCTCTCTAATTAACCAAGCGGGCGGGGAAGCCGTTGGCTTATGCGGGAAGGATGCTAATTTAATTAAAGCTCGTCCTGAAGGTCAAGCAGATATTGGTTTTGTGGGAGAAGTTAGCAGTGTCAATACTAAACTGTTAGAGTCTTTAGCTAGTAATGGTTATATTCCAGTTGTTTCTAGTGTGGCAACGGATGAAGATGGACAGGCTTATAACATGAATGCGGATACCGTTGCCGGGGAAATTGCGGCGGCGTTGGGTGCGGAAAAGTTAATTCTGTTAACAGATACAGCCGGAATTTTGGAGGATTATCATAATCCCGATACCTTAATTGCCCAAGTTAATATTCAGGAAGCTAGACAATTAATTGAGCAAGGAATTGTTTCCGGGGGTATGATTCCTAAAGTCAATTGTTGTGTCAGAAGTTTAGCCCAGGGGGTTCGGGCTGCTCATATTTTAGATGGTCGTGTTCCCCATGCTTTATTACAAGAAGTCTTTACAGATTCAGGGATAGGAACTATGATTGTCGCCTCGGAATTTATGCGTTAGACCAAACCCCACTATCACCCTCTCCTTACCAAGGGGAGGGCCGGGGTGGGGTTAGATATTTTTTTTTCCTCCTGCTCTAACCAATCTAAAATCCGATTCCAAGCCCACCATCGATCCGGATCATTAAATTGATTTTGGCAAATCTTACTACTAATATAACCAACATGACCTCCATATTCTGTTGTAACTAAATTAATCGCAGCATTCTGATTACTAGCCGATTTTAAATCAGTAATAATAGTGGGATCAAATAGGGGATCATCCTCGGCATATAAAATCAATGTGGGTTTATTCAGTTGGGGAATTAACTGTAACCCACTACTGGCTTCATAATAGGCTTCAACGCTCTTAAATCCTAAGCGTCCAATCACTAATTCATGATCAAATCCCCAAATTGAATTTGCCCGTTTAATTGCCTCTGGATCGATATCATTAGGATGATAATGATAAAGGTTTCTGGCTAATTTTTTTAGTTCTTTAGTAATGGCTTTTTCTAAATATTTTCCACAGGAATGTTGAACTAAATAAGATAAAGAACGAGTCGAATCTAAACTAGGACAAATGACTGCACCTCCGGCGATATCGGTATCTTGTAAGCCTAAATCTGCTCCCCATTTATTAACAGTTTGGGCAGTTTTAATTCCCCATAATGCTAATTGTCCCCCTAAAGAATAACCTGTAAACCAAAAGGGAGTCGGACAACCCATTAATTTAGATTGAGCCGCAATTCTAACAAAATCTTCCCCTTCATATAAGCCATCGGAGGTTAATGTGGGGGATAATTCTGCTGTTTTTCCGTGCGCTCTCCAATCAAATAAAACGACAGCGTAACCCGCAGCAAAGACTTTTCTTCCCCAAATTCTTAAAAACCATTGATTGTCTAAAGTTCCGGTAATTCCATAGGTGGAAACAATTGTGCCTCTAGGGTTTTCGGGAATGGCAACAATACCATAAATAGGAATCCCTCCCGCCCCTAAAAACACTGTTTCTTGATAAACTGGATCAGGTAAGTTGATGGTTTTTTCCCAATTTCGGCTGGCTCTTAATGCTGCATAAACAGTCATGGAAAAGCCATTTTTTAGGGTAAAAGGTGGTTGATAGGTTGGCTGAATCATTGGGGTTTTATAATGGGTTTGTTTGTTGAGGTATTGAGTTAATTATACCTCTGATTTAATATTTCGGGTTTCCCTACTATTTGCGAACTTTACTAATTGCTGTATGAATATCTTCTGAAGTTAAAGAATTAACAATAGTTAAACTAAAAGGTGAGGTTTCCAGTCTCTGGATATAACCCGCATTCAAATAGGGTAAATATTCTGTTTGACCTCGAATATAACTATTGAAAAAAACCAGACTTATTGCTTTTAACAAAGGAAAGGCTAATTCAGGATTGGGGCCAATAATTTGTTTCGGGAACAGGAATAACTTCTTCCCCTGATCCTAAAAAGGAAAAATGGGTTCCTTTTTCTAATAACATTAAATATTTATTAGGACTGGTTAACCAAGAAAAGGGATAAATTTGTTCACTAACTGCGGGGGCTACATAATCATCACTTCCTCCAATCATTAACACGGGGATTTTAATTTGACTCATGCCTTCTTGTCCAAATACAACACTGGTAATTGGATTCACAGCAATTACCGCTTTGACTCGTTTATCATGAAGATCATAACCTTTATCCGCAATAGAAGTGGCTTGACATTGCAGTAAGATCGAGATATTTAGAGTAATTTGTTGGTCTACAACCTTTGCACACTCTTGATTAATTCTGTTGGTATTAAAGGTCGCACCCCCTACCGCTAAAGCTGTATAACCGCCATAGGATTGACCTATAACCCCCACATTATCTAAGAGTAAAGGGCTAGGAAATACGGATTTTTTGGCTTTTTCTTCTAATAAATTAAGTACAGCAGTAATATCTAAAGGACGATCAATAAATGCTTCTGCATCAGGAGGTTGAGTATTCCCTTGTAAGAAATTAGCTAACCCATCGGCACTGGTTTCTAAATGTTCAGGAACCGCTACAAAATACCCATAAGATGCTAAATGTTCGGCTAAATATTTGAAGGTAGTTCGATCAGAACCTAAACCATGAGAAATCACAATAACGGGGGTAGGAGTTGAAATTTGGGGGATATAAACATCAACGGGAGAAGGCTGATTTCGTCGAGGATTCTGAAAGGTAAAGGATTCTTTTTTCCATGTAATTGTTCCAGGATTTTTCAAATTAATCGGTCGATTTTGAATTGCTGGATTATTGATCTCGGCTTTTGCTTGTTGGTTAATCCAATTAATAATAGATTGATCTTCATAAATAATTTGAGATAAATCTTCAATAACTTGGACAGCAAAATTTAGGTTAACTTCTATTGTTTTACCAGGGAAATTTTCTAAAATACCAAGTAAAGTTAAACCAGTAGGAAGTTTAGAGGCTTGATTAATGGCGGTTTTTAAGGCGTGTAAACCATTTTCTCCATTATCGGTTCTAATGAAATTACCAAAGCGAGTTAATATTGTAGTACCTATATTGCTATTATTAAATTGTTCAATACTCCAAGGGCTGGCTGTCATGGGAGTGACTAAAAGTTGGCGCAGTTTTTCTGAATCTTCATCACTGAGAATTGTTCCAGAAATTGATAATATGGGTGAGGTATTTCCCTGTTTAGCAAATGTCGCTAAGTCTTCAACGGGAATCAATACTGTACCGATACTATACCTAACAGCAATTTGTTCGCTGGCAATTGCAGACTGGGTTGCGGCGATTAAAGTTGATACTATTCCTAAGCAGATTTTAACCAATTTAGCTGGTATAGAGTGAAGATTTTTATGGTTTTTATCGGGTGGCTGAATTTGCCGATTTTTAATAAATTTTAACATAGAATTAAATCATATAATTTGATTTAATTCTATGTTAGCATTAAAAATTAGATTATGTCAACTATTTTTTAATTTAATTAATTAATTTTGATCAGGGGTTATTCCCTTAATTGCATTATTTAATTGATTGGGGGTCAGAGATTGAATTAAACTGATGGGATAGGCTGGATCGGTTATATTTTGAATATAAGCAGCATTAAGATAGGGTTTATATTGAGAATCTTGATTCAGATAGGTTTTAAAAAATGCGGTACTGAGTGCTTTAACATAATATCGACTAATTTCGGATGTAGGAGGAACAAACTGGGGAATTTGCGATAATTCAGAAGTATTTTCTTGAGTAATATCATAAAAATGGGTAGCATGATTTTGCATCATTAAATATTTCTGGGGGGTGGTTAACCAAGTAAAAGATTGTAACTGTTCTGATAATGCGGGAGCCAGAAAATCTGCGTTACTAGCTGTGATAAAAACGGGAATTTTAATTTTACTTAAACCAGATTTCCCCAAAATAATACTATTAACTGGATTTAAGATAAAAATAGCTTTGACTCTTGAATCTTGAAGGTTATAATTATGTTCAGGAAGTTCTAAAGCTCGACACTGAAGAAAGATCGAGGGATTTAAGGGAATATTGGATTGTTGACAGTCGGTTTTAAGTTGGGTAAAATCGAGGGTAGCTCCAGCTAAGGTGAGGGCGGTATATCCTCCTAAAGAATGACCGACTACACCAACATTTTGTAGATCTAATTGATCATTAAAATCGCTGGAATTAAGTTTTTCCAGGTGATTCAATAAGGCGGTAATATCTTTAGGTCGATCAATAAATTGTTCGGGTTCAAATAAGTCTTTAACTTCCCCTTTAAGTAATAATTGAAATTGTTGATAATCACTTCCTGGATGTTGGGGAACAGCAACAGCAAAACCATAGGAAGTTAGATGTCTAGCTAAATTTTCAAAGCGTGAACGATCGGAAGCTAACCCATGGGAAATCACAATCACAGGATAGGATAATTTAGTCAAATTTTGATCGGTAGAAATAGAAGTATCTGGTAAATAAATATCAACCTCAAAGTTACGATTATTTTCAGGATTATTGACCGTGATGGTTTTTTTAATACTCTTGAATATTCCCAGTTCTCGTAAATCTGGTATTTTGCTAAAATCAGTAAAATCAGCTTTTTTTGCTTCAATTTTTGATAATATTTCTAAAGATTGTGTTACCGTCTGAGTTTGCTGAATCAAAGTAAAAACTTGGGTTAAAATTTCTAATGTTTGTTCAATATCTAAACGAATTTCTGGGCTAGGAAATTGCCGCATAACATCTATAATGGTAAAACCATTAGGTGTATTAGAAACCTTAATTAAGCTAGTATGAATTGCTTCTACTCCATTGTCACCAGACTGAGTTTGAATGATATTTCCGAGATGGCTTAAAAATGCCAGAATTAAAGGAGAATTAAAAAAAGGTTGAATAGAAATATCTTGATTGGTGTAACGGGTTTTTAATAGTCTAAGTAAAGTTTGTTGTTGTCCAGGACTTAATAGTTTTAGATAGGTAGCTAAGGATTCTTTGGGGGTAATTGTGCCTTGATTGGCATAATTTTCTAAAGAATCAATGGAAATAGAAATTGTGGTTTTTCCCAAAGGTAAAATAATTGATTCCGCGGCAATTCCGGGGAGGGTCGTGAATAAGATGGAGACTATTGTTAAGGTAACAGATGGAAGCCAGCGCATAGTTTTTTCCTTTTCAAAATTGAATAATATATCCGAATTCCCTCTTTTGACAAAAAATTTAGATTTATTTCTAGGGTTGAAGGTGAGTTAATAGAATTTTTATTTCTTCCAAAAGAGAATCTACTGATAGATTAAAGGGTAAGACTTTAAGGGGAAAACTAGGGGTAAAGTGTTGTAGATAAATAGCCATTTTTTTCCAAATGTAATCCTCTAATTCAACGGTGGGCGAAGATTGGCTTTTTTGTTTTTTGTTTACAGTCTGACTAAAGATATCAAGATTAGATTGTGCTAGGATAATTACGGGGATTTTTGATTCCATTTTTTCTAAAATTGATAGAGCTTCAACAAGATTATAAAAGGACTTTCCGCGAAAACAAATTAACATTAAATCTAAGCTTTTACATTGAATTTTTTGAATAATTTCTTCCCAACCCTTTCCCATAATGCTTTGAAATCCGGCGATTTCAATATATTGANNAGATCAATATTGTCGGGATTAGTTGTTGAATTATTGACGGAATTGGAGCCTTGATTATTCTCAAAAAACGATCTTAATTCCTGGCTATAATCTGCTTGTGTATTAGGGTCTTTAAAGTTTAACAAATTGCCTGATTTTTGTTCTGGTAAAACCGAAGAATCTACTACTAAAATACTCGGTTTCCAACTTAAACGAGTCGCAATTTGAACGACTTCTAATAAAGTTGAACTTATGGATAAAGGAAAGTTTTGATTTTTGATCAAATCTTCGGGAGAATTGGCTAAACAAGGAAAAATTGACAAATTTTCAAATTGATTAGCAACTTGAGTGGTTATCTGGTCTAGGGTAACAATAGGTAAACAGGCTAAACTTTCTTGTTCACTAATGTCATTTAATAGATGGGATGGATTTTGCATGGAGGTATCTCTTTCTAAAACCATAACATTTGGATGCCAAATTCGAGAAATCATGGCAGCTTGATTTACGTCATCTGCTTCTAAAATCCGACAATGGGAAAACTGGGATAAAAATAAAGCCGAATGATAAATAGAATTTTTATTTTCCAGTGCTTCTGTTGATGCTAAATTCCGATCATTTTCTGATAAACTAAACCAAATAATTATTAACTGTTGTGGGACAGAAATCAAAACTTTTGGTAGCAATTCCTTCAACAATTTTTCTAACTTTAAACCTTGAACTGGAAGACGAAGAAATCCATCACAATGATTCACCATTGCTCGTTGCTTATCTCCTAAAGTTGCAGTGACAATTACCGGAATTTGATGGGTTTGTACATCGGTTTTTAGCAGGGTTAAAACATCCCAACCGGACAATAAAGGAATTAAAGGATTGAGCAAAATTACCCTAGGTTGCAAGCGACGTGCTTTTTCAACTGCTTCTGTTCCTGAACGTGCAATAATAACTCGATAACCTAAATGGGTGAGTTGTTCGCTCAGGTTTTGAATAAATTGGGCAACGGTTTCTACAACTAATACTAAACGGGATTTTTGAGAGGAAGCCACCGGAGAAAAACTCGAAAATTCAGCGTCTTTATTACCAATATTACGGCCCAATTCCCAATTATACAGGGGAGGACTTGGAGGTAATAATAATGTAAATTGACTGCCTTGATTTGGTTTGGAAATAAAGCTAACATCTCCGCCATGAAGTCTAGCCAAACGTTGAGTTAAAACTAACCCCAGTCCTGTGCCTTCAAATTGACGAGTTAGGGGACTTTCCAATTGTTGAAATTTCTGAAAAATTAGATGTTGTTTATCATCAGGAATCCCAATTCCTTTATCCCAAATTGTAAAAGCAATCCAGTTTTCCCAATTACTAACTTGTAAACCAAAATTACTCCCATCCGGGGCAAATTTTAGGGCATTACACAATAAATTAACTAACATTTGTCGTAATCTAAGTTCATCGGCAACTAATGTTTCTAAACTAGATTCAATCTCTAAGTTAAATCGACTTTTAACCTGGGCTAGAATTTCTGCTTGGAGTTTGATATCAGATTTATCCTGGCTTAGGNNTATCCTGGCTTTGATATTGTTGAATTGCCATATCAAAGGCTCGCTCGCAAACTGTTTTAATATGTAAAGTTTCGGGTACTAACTCTAATTGTCCGGTTTCGATTCGGGTTAAATCCAGAATATCATTAACTACTAACATCAGATGACGACCACTTTTATGAATCAGTTGGGCATAACGGGTTTGTCTTTCATTTAGTTTTCCTAATGCTTGATCTTTTAATAAACTTGATAGACCTAAAACAGCCGTTAGGGGAGTTTTTAATTCGTGGCTAATACAAGCCATAAATTCATCTTTAATCCGATTAAGTTGAATTAAATCTGTATTTTTTGCGGTGAGTTCCTGGGCGACTCGATGCTGTTCTGTAATATCTTGAGCTAACACTAACCATAGGTTATTAGTCTTTTGTTCTAAACACAAAGCCATTTCCCATTCCGGGTTTAAACGTTGACGGGTAAATTGCCAGACGCGCTCTTGATTTTGAGCCACAGGACAAATGCAAATATAAGTATCTGGTTTGCTACCAAGTTGACACCATTGAGGCATTTCTGGCGGCACTAAATTCGAGGTTAAAGGCTGAGAAATATTCGGTGAATGGTTAGGGGAAAATTCCGAATTTCCGGAGTTTTCAAATGGTGAATTTAGGTATTTTTCGGGAGTAGAAAACACCGCATTTGTTTTAGACCAACTGGTGACAGCTTCTGCTACTTCCTGAACTATTTCTGATCCTCGACCAATTAGCGATCGCCATGCTACATTTTGACTAATAATTGTACCATCATCATCTTGAATCATTAAGGGTATGGGCAGTTCATCTAAAAAATTAATTAAATGATTAGATAGGGGAGAATTTTCTTGAGATAAAAGGCTTAACTGTTCTTGGGTTTCAGTATTGAAATCGAAAGCTATAGGTTGCTGAACTTGGATAAATTGTTGGGAATGTTTTGCTAAATATTTTAACACTTGTAAACTATCAATTAATCCGATAAATTCTCCCATCTGATTGACTAAGGCGATGGATATACTTTGAGTTGGACTATTATCTACGGCAGAATCGGAATTTTGATATTGTAAATATAGCCAAAATTCTTCTAGGCTTAAATCCGATGGAACGTTGATCAAAGGCTCGATTATACCATCGAAAACTTGACTCAGGGATTGTTCATTCTGGGTTGATGGATATATCGGAGGATTGAGCAGATAGGGAAGGAAGCTACGCAGGGAAATCATCCCTAGGGGCTGATATTCGGAGTTGACAATCACGACCTGTTCACAATTACCCTGAGCAAAAATAAACCGCAACGCTTCCGGGGGAGCATCATGGCGACAAACAGGTACTACCTGAATGAAGGTTAGCAGGTCAGTTTGGGGAGACATAAGACTTAAATCCTTCAGATAAGATCATGATCATCAAAGGGTTAACTTTCATGATCCAATATGGCTCTATTAATATTCCTATTGTGATGGAAAAGGGTTGACTTTTCTGTGAACTTAACAATTTCCTAAACAATCTTAAAGGCAGGCAATAGGGAATGGGCAATGGGCAATGGAATAAGAATATTTTTTACCTATTGCCTATTCTATTGCCTATTCCCCATTTTGGGGTGATTTCCCAATGAAACCTCTCGTGTTCTCAACAATAACGAAATGAAGAAATACGGAGAATATCGCACTCACCAGATTAGTATTGGAAGCGGGGGATATGTTAGGCTTTTAACAGGTACGTTGTTGCGCTAAAGTGTCCTCTTGCGCCCTGGCACTACAAGGAGATTAAAAACATGACACCATTAATTTTAAACAATCCAGAAACCGCCCCGATTACCGATGAACAATTTTATCAACTTTGTGTCGCTAACCGCGAATTAAAATTAGAACGAACCGCCAAAGGAGACTTAATTATTATGCCACCCACCGGAGGCACAACTGGAAACCGGAATTTTAAATTAGCTCAACAATTAGCCAATTGGACGGATACTGACGGAACCGGAATAGGGTTTGATTCTTCGACTTGTTTTAAACTTCCTAAAGGGGCAGATTTTTCCCCCGATGCGGCTTGGATACCCTTAGCAAAATGGCATCTCTTGACCCCCGAGCAGCAAGAGAAATTCCCGCCAATTTGTCCTGATTTTATCATAGAATTGCGATCGCCTAGTGATTCTTTAAAACCCCTACAAGATAAAATGCAGGAGTATATTGATAATGGTTCTCGTTTAGGTTGGTTAATTAACCCGAAAAACCGCCAAGTCGAAATTTATCGTCAGGGAAAAGAAAAGGAAATTTTAGAAAATCCCACAACGTTATCAGGAGAGGATGTTTTACCAGAATTTGTTTTAAATCTCCAGTTAATTTGGTAAATCTACTACAATTCTTGTCTAACTTCTTTGACTATTTCACTAATTTCTTCTAAACTCGGCTGATTGGGATCTGGTTCTGATTCATCAATCCGTTGAAATAACTCATCTAAACTTAACTTTTTTTGAGTTTTTGTCAGTTTAATTTCATTTTCTGTCACTGATATTTCATATTCCGTTAAAGGTTGCAGTTGTTGTAATATTTCTGGAGGAATTTCTAGTTTTCCTTCTGAAGTGACTTTGGCAATGGATTTGATGGTCATATTTTTCTCCTTTATGGAAGTTAGTTAATCCAAAAATCTAAAAAGTAGTTTGTTCTGAATATTCAACAATATTAACACAATCTTCAGCATCAAGTGTGTCAATACGTCAGTTAATTTTTATCTGCTTTGCTAATCTATGCCACAATTATCTAGTTCTCAACTCAATCAAAGAAAGGTATCAAAACGCCCCAGGCTGATGTTGACCTGATTAAACAACGTTATAAAGATGCAGTGGCAAGGGAGAAATCACAATGACACAAGAACAAATTTTTGAAGAAAGTAGTGGTAATGTATTTGCTGACCTTGGTTTGGATGATGCGGATGAACTTTTGACACGGGGAAAAATAGGAATCCAAGTAGTACGTTTGCTCCAAAGACGTAATCTAAAACAGCAGGAAATTAGCAAAATTCTCGGTATTACAAAACCAGAAGTATCTGATTTGATGAAGGGGGAATTTCAACAATTCAGTTCAGTGAAGGTAAACTTCTCAATTTTCTGAAACGACTCGATATAGAAGTTATACCATTTCCGAAAACTTATGCT
>DMPJ01000375.1 GCA_003456035.1 Planktothrix sp. UBA8402 | reverse complement strand
TACGAATTACGAATTACGAACGGGGAACAGAAGATGATTTAAAGTTACGTTTGGGGATTTTTGGGGGAGAAGCCTTAGAAATAAACGGTTTACAGCCTTGGTTCGAACGACATGGCGACCAACATCCTCAGTTAGTGAATATGTACGGGATTACCGAAACCACCGTTCATGTTACTTATCGTCCCTTAAGTATGGCTGACCTCAATAGTACAGCCAGTGTGATTGGTCGTCCGATTCCCGACAACCAGGTTTATTTACTAGACCAATATTTACAGCCCGTGCCTGAAGGCGTGACTGGCCAGATGTATGTGGGGGGTGCGGGAGTCACCCGGGGTTATCTCAACCGTCGGGAATTGACCGAAGAACGGTTTATTTCTAGCCCCTTCTCGCCATCAAAATTATATAAAACGGGAGATTTAGCCCGTTATTTATCGAAGGGGGAATTAGAGTATTTAGGGCGGATTGATAATCAAGTCAAAATTCGGGGTTTTCGGATTGAATTAGGAGAAATTGAGGCATTATTAGCCCAATATCCGGCTATCTGGGAAAGTGTGGTAGTGGTTCGGGAAGATACTCCCGGAGATAAGTATCTTGTGGGTTATGTGGTACCGCAACGGTCAATAACACTCACAATTGAGGAAATTCGGCAATTTCTCAAGGCTAAATTACCAGAATACATGATCCCTAATGCTTTCGTGATCTTGGAATCTTTACCCCTTAATTCTAATAGCAAAGTTGACCGTCGCGCCTTACCTTTCCCAGAACAAATTCGTCGGTCGTTGGCGGATACTTTTGTCGCACCTTGTACTCCAATTGAAGAAATATTAGCTCTGATTTGGGCTGAAGTTTTGGGTATAGAACAGGTTGGGATTCACGACAATTTCTTTGAACTGGGAGGAGATTCGATTCGGGGTATCCAGGTGATTGCTAAAGCTAGAAAAATGGGCTTTAATTTGTCCCTTTCCCAACTATTACAACACCAAACTATTCAAGAATTAGCGAGTTTAGTTAGTCAAGAATTAAATCCTTTACCCACCCAAAAAACAGAAAAATTTAGTTTAATTTCTGGAAACCAACCGCTCAATTTTTCCCCAGATATAGAAGACGCCTATCCCCTCACCGCCCTACAATTAGGGATGATATTTCACAGCGAATATCAAAGTAATATTCCTGTCTATCACGATGTTTTTAGTTATCATATTCGCTGCCCCTTCCATCCTCAAACCCTACACAATGCTATTAAAGAAATAGTTCATCGTCATGGGGTACTTAGGACAAGTTTTGCTCTGACTGATTACCCAGAACCTCTGCAATTAGTTCATCGACTTGTCGATATTCCTTTAGGTTTAGATGATTTGACCCATTTATCAACCACTGAACAAGAAGTTGCCCTTGATGATTGGATAGAACAAGAAAAAGCCCGACCTTTTAATTGGAATATTCCGCCTTTATTGCGCTTTCATTTGCATCGTCGCACGTCGGAAACTTTTAACTTAACCTTGAGTTTTCACCATTCTATTTTAGATGGTTGGAGTGTAGCATCATTGCTAACGGAATTGTTGCAACACTATTTATATTTACTTGGTAAAAATATATTGCCACTGAACACCGCCCCAACTCTTGCCTTTCGGGATTTTGTTGCCCTAGAAAAAAATATCCTGAAATCTCAAGAATGCCAAGAGTATTGGCAACATAAATTAAGAGATATCACCATTACTAAACTACCCCAATGGTCAAAATCCCATAACTTAACTAACAATTGTGATTACTTAGTTCCCCTATCTCTCCAAATTTCTCAGAACTTAAAACAGCTAAGTAAAAAAATGGGAGTTCCCCTAAAAAGTGTTTTATTAGCTGCTCATTTTCGGGTATTAAATTTAATTACTAATCAGACAGATATTATCACGGGTTTAGTCTCTAATGGCAGACTGGAAGATACGGATGGAGAAAGGGTATTAGGATTATTTCTTAATACTTTGCCCCTGGCTTTGCAACTCCGAGGAGGCACTTGGCTAGACTTAGTGCGACAAACTTTTGATATTGAACGGGAATGTTTGTCTTGGCGAAGATATCCCCTAGCTGAACTACAAAAAACCTTTGGGGGTCAGCCCTTATTTGATACTGCTTTTAATTTTATTCATTTTCACGTTTACCAAGGCATCATCGGGGTTAAGGATTTAGAAATATTAGGGGGTAAATTTTTTAATCAAACTAACTTCACCCTCCTGGCTAATTTTAGTCTCCATCCCCTTTCTTCCCAAATAGAACTAACTTTAAAATACGACGGTAATTTGTTAGGAGAAAAACAGATAGAAATGATTGGGGGATACTATCAAAAAGCTCTGACGGCAATAGCTAACCAGGGTGAATTACGAATTACGAATTACGAATTACGAATTACGAATTATGAAAATACGAGTTTACTCTCAGATGAAGAACAACATCAATTGTTAGTGGAATGGAATCATACCCAAGCCCGCTATCCCCTGGAGAAATGTATTCATCAACTATTTGAACAGCAAGCAGAACGCAGTCCCGATGCGATCGCTTTAATCTTTGAAAATCAACGGTTAACCTATTGTCAGTTAAATGAGAAAGCTAATCAATTAGCTCACTATTTACAAACCAAAGGGGTGAAAACTGAGGTTTTGGTGGGGATTTGTTTGGAACGTTCTCTGGAGATGGTGATAGGACTGTTAGCCATTCTCAAAGCAGGTGGGGCATACATTCCCCTAGATCCAGCCTATCCAACTCAGCGGCTAGAAATGATTTTAGCTGATGCCCAGGTATCTGTGTTGCTGACTCAAGAAAAATTGGTGTCCAGGCTACCTGCAAATCAAGCCGATAGAATCATATTAGAAACAGCGATCGCTGATATATCCAAAGAAAGTAAGCATAATCCTATTAGTAAAGTAACATCTAGTAACTCCGCTTATGTTATTTATACATCAGGTTCAACGGGCAAACCTAAAGGAGTTGTGATCGAGCATCACAGCACCACAACCCTGTTATATTGGGGTCAGGAGACTTTTAGCCAAGAAGAACTGGCGGGTGTTTTAGCTTCCACCTCTATTTGTTTTGATTTATCAGTCTTTGAGATATTCCTGCCCTTAGCTTCAGGGGGGAAAGTAATTATTGCCGAGAACGCCTTAGATTTACCTAACTTAAAAGCGGCGCCAGAAATCACACTAATTAACACCGTACCAACAGCGATCGCTCAACTGTTGTCCATGCAGGCCATACCCGACAGTGTACAGACCATTAACCTCGCCGGAGAACCCCTATCAAATCAACTGGCGCAGAAACTTTATCAGCAAGAAAACATCAAGCGGGTTTATAACCTTTATGGGCCGTCGGAAGATACCACCTATTCCACCTTTGGTTTGGTACAAAAAAAAGCCACTGAACCGCCCACCATCGGTCGCCCGATTGCCAATACCAAAATCTACATATTACGAAATCTAACAGAATCCGCCCCAGTCCCCAATCTTCAACTCGTCCCCATCGGGACTGTCGGTGAACTCTATATCGGCGGTGCGGGGTTAGCCCGATGCTATTTGAACCAACCGGAATTAACAGCCGAGAAATTTATTCCTAATCCTTTTGGGGATGGCAGGTTATATAAAACCGGGGATTTAGCTCGTTTTAAACCCAATGGTAATATTGAATTTCTCGGTCGGACTGATCATCAAGTGAAATTGCGAGGCTTCCGTATTGAATTAGGAGAAATTGCGACCGTACTAGAGACTTACCCTCAAATCCAACAAACAGTTATTCTGGTGAGGGAAGATATCCCGGGTAATAAAAAACTGGTCGCTTATATTGTTACCGAAAACCAGTCCCTAAAAACTCAGGATTTGCGTCGTTTCTTAGAACAGAAATTGCCAGATTATATGATTCCTTCAGTCTTTGTTTGTTTGGAAACTCTACCCTTAACCCCCAATGGTAAAATAGACCGCAAACTGTTACCTGTACCAGAAATAGAAATCATCCCAGAATTAGACTTTCTCCCGCCCCAAACTGCCAAGGAGAAGATTTTAGCTACTATTTGGCAAAATGTTTTAGGGGTTAAACAAGTAAGTCGTGATCATGGTTTTTTTGAAATTGGTGGTGACTCTATCCTCAGTATTCAAGTTGTTGCTCGCGCCCGTCAAGCCGGAATTAAAATTACCCCCAGACAGATATTTCAATACCCTACCTTGACCGAACTTGCCGCCGTCGCTGATAGTTCCCCATTGATATTAGCTAAACAGGATATAGTCACAGGAATTGTCCCCCTAACTCCGATTCAATATTGGTTTTTTGAGCAAAATCGGGCCGAAATGCACCACTTTAATCAATCAGTGCTGCTGCAAGTTCCCGCTCACCTGAAACCAGATTTATTATCCCTAGCAATTAGCAAATTACTCCAACATCATGACGCCTTACGGTTGCAATTTAGCTTTAAAAAAGGCAAATGGCAGCAAATCAATCATGGTATTTCTGATTTAGTTCCTTTCCAAGTTATTAACCTATCCCAAACCCCTGATTTCCAACAGTCAGAAATCCTAGAAGAAATCGCCAACACTCAACAAGCTAGTTTGCATCTTGCAACGTCGCCGTTAATTAGAGTGGTGCTATTTCAATTAGGAAATAATCAAGATAGTCGGTTATTAATTATTATCCATCACCTAGCCGTCGATGGCGTTTCCTGGCGAATTTTATTAGAAGATTTGTTCACCGCTTATCAACAACTAGAACAACAAAAAACCATCCAATTATCCCCTAAAACCCTCGCTTTTCAAGATTGGGCAATTCTGTTACAAGATTATGGACAAGGGGAGGAGGTGCGATCGCAATTAGACTATTGGTTAAACCAACCTTGGTCACAATTTACTTCTTTACCTGTAGATAAATTCACTGAAAAACAATACAATACCGTAGCCAGTGCCTCCGATATATCCGTAACTCTCAATCCAGAAAAAACTTCTGCTCTCCTGCAAAAAGTCCCCTCCGCCTACAATACCCAAATTAATGATATCCTCCTGAGCGCTTNNCTTGATATCCTCCTGAGCGCTTTGGCACAAACTTTGACACAATGGACGGGCAATTCTATAATATTCCTTGACCTAGAAGGACATGGGCGGGAAGATTTGTTTGCAGATGTGGATATTTCAAGAACAGTAGGCTGGTTTACCAGTCTATTTCCAGTCGTCCTACAACTCCAAAATCAAGCATCAGTGGGGGAAGAACTCAAGTCAATTAAAGAGCAGTTGCGAGTTATTCCCAAGCGAGGTATTGGTTATGGAATTTTTNNCCTTTAAGGGAAATTAGTTTTAACTATTTGGGTCAATTTGATCGGGGACAATTACAAGAAGCTGATTGGAAATTGGCGTCTGAGTCTAAAGGATATAATCACAGTCTTGAGGGGCATCGTAGTCATTTATTAGAGATTACAGCCAGAATCATAGACGGGCAGTTACAAGTTAACTGGAATTATAGTCGTCATATCCATGAGTATTCCACAGTGGAATTCCTAGCTCAAAAGTATCTCGAAAACATGATCAAATTGATTGACCATTGTTTGTCTCCTGAAGTTGGGGGCTACACTCCCTCTGATTTTCCTGTAGCAAACTTGAATCAACAGGAACTAGACGACATTTTAGCAGAAATTGACTAAGGAGAATTAAAAGTAATGGTGACAGGAAAATCCAAACAAATAAAAAACGTAGAGTCAATTTATCCCCTTTCCCCCATGCAAACGGGGATGCTCTTTCATAGCCTTTATACCCCAAACTCAGGGGTTTACTGCACCCAGACACTAATAACTATCAACGGGGAAATTAACGTTATTGCCTTTAAACAAGCTTGGGAAAAAGTGGTAGAGCGTCACTCCGTATTACGGACACTTTTTATCTGGGAAAAGCGTCAACAGCCGCTACAAATTGTGCGAAAACAGTGCGATTTGCCTTGGAAATATCAAGATTGGCGCCAACTTTCCCCCACAGAACAACAACAGCATTTAGATTCATTATTGCAAACAGAATGCCATCTGGGATTTCAACTCAACCAAGCCCCTTTAATGCGCTGTTATTTAATTCAATTATCAGACCAAACCTATAAATTTCTCTGGAATCGTCATCACCTTTTACTAGATGGTTGGAGCCAGCCGATCATTTATCAAGAAGTTTTAACCTTTTATCAAGCTTATAGTCAAGGTCAAAACTGCGATCTTCCTTGCCCTCGTCCCTATCAAGAATACATTATTTGGCTACAGCAGCAAAACCTATCCGATGCCGACAGTTTTTGGCGACGAATTCTTAAAGGTTTTACCGCTCCTACCCCACTGATAGTAGACCACCCCCGGCAACCAACCTCCGGCAACCAACCCCTTACCAACCAAGAACAGGAACTCTGTTTATCGCGTGCCACTACTCAAGGACTACAAGCCCTCGGACAACAGCATAATCTGACTTTATCAACTTTGCTACAAGCAGCTTGGGCTATCCTCCTAAGTCGCTACAGTGGGGAATCAGACGTCTTGTTTGGAGTCACGGTTTCTGGTCGTCCTGCTAGTTTGTCAGGCGTCAAAAACATGGTGGGATTATTTATTAATACATTACCGCTACGAGTATCAATTCCCGAATCCGTATTGATTTTACCTTGGTTAAAACAATTACAGCAAAACCAAGCCCAACTCCAAGATTATGCTTATAGCTCCCTGGCGGATGTGCAGAGAATGAGTGATGTGCCGCCATCCGTTTCTTTGTTTGAAAGTTTGCTCGTATTTGAAAACTATCCAATAGATAATCTGTCACAAGAGAAAAATCAATTCTTATCCGTCAGCGAGGTAGAGAATTTTGAAGAAACCAACTATCCTTTGACTGTAGTTGCAATTCCCAAACCAGAGTTACTGATCAAATTTAGTTATGATATAAGTCGGTTTACGAAAGACACAGTGATCAGAATGGCAGGTCATTTACAGACTTTGTTAGAAGCCATTATTGCTAATCCTCAACAGCAGGTAAGTCAACTGCCATTATTAACAGCAGAAGAACAAAATCAGTTATTAATAGAGTGGAATAATACTCAAATTAACTATCATAAAGATAGATGTTTACATCAGTTATTTGAAGAACAAGTTGAACGGAATTCCGAAGCAATAGCCGTCATCTTTGATGACCAAAAATTAACCTACCAAGAATTAAATAATCGAGCCAATCAGTTAGCTCACTGTTTGCAAGAAAAAGGGGTAAAACCAGACGTATTGGTGGGGATTTTTATTGAACGTTCTCTGGAAATGATCATCGGCATATTAGGGATTTTAAAAGCTGGGGGAGCTTATCTGCCTTTAGACCCTAATTATCCAGCAGAACGTTTGGCTTATATGCTCCAGGATTCGGCAGTTTCAATATTAATAACTCAACAATCTTTAGTCGAATCTTTACCCGAAAATCAAGCTGAGTTACTATGTTTAGATAGGGATGGGCAGCACCTAGAAAACTATAGTATAGAAAATCCGATCAACCAGGTAAAATCAGCAAATTTAGCTTATATTATTTATACTTCTGGTTCCACAGGACAACCCAAGGGAGTGATGAATACCCATCAGGGTATTGGCAATAATTTATTGCAAACAATGGATGTTTACCCAAGGATAGCAGGCGATCGCATCCTGCAAATGGGTCTTTTAAGTTTTGATATTTCAGTATGGGAAATATTCTGCTCTTTAACATCTGGTGCTACTCTGGTATTAGCTAAACCTGAAGGTCAGAAAGATATAACTTATTTAATTAATTTAATTGCCCAGGAAAAAGTTACCCACGCAATTTTTGTTCCCTCAATGTTGCGAGTTTTTCTGCAACAACCAAACTTAGAAAATTGTAGT
>DMPJ01000077.1 GCA_003456035.1 Planktothrix sp. UBA8402 | reverse complement strand
TCTGGGTTAGGATTCCAAGGAGTAGCAATAGGAGGTTCTATCCCCATAACGGCCGTTGACATTAACCCCACCGTCCCCGCCACCCGATAACAATAGAGTTCCAACTCCTCAAACGTTTGATATCGGTTGCGGTATAAATCCATGCGTTGACCCGCAATCATATCTCGAAACGGTTGAATATCCGGAGGGAAACGATGTAGGGTATCCACCAAAGCCACATCCACTTCATCCCTAGGATGTCCAGCAAACACCGCCTCTAGGTGTTCTTCCCATAGATCCAAAGTTTCCTCCGTCGTCGTTGCAGCCATTGGCCCATCGACCAATTCATCCGTCCGACGACACCAAACATAGATCGCCCAGATCGCCCGACGCTTGGCTTCTGGCATCAATTGAGTGCCTAAATAAAATGTCTTGGCATACTCCGCAGTAACCTGACGGCAGAGTTCATAGGAGTCTTCCAGAGATGCCAGAGTTCTCATGCAATGAGATTTAGAAAGTTGTAGCATTCGTTGTTCTGGTGACCGACGATGGATGGGCTCTTGATGGAATAGGAGTTGGGGAAGCAACGCCCGTCGATGGCGCAGACAAAGCCGAAAAACGATCCGAAGTCAAATCTTCTTGAATCGCCTGTGCTGTCAGCTTACCAGAAAGTACAGCCCCTTCCATACTGGCGAGATAACGCTGCATAGTGTAATCTCCAGACAGATAGAAATTAGGGATCGGCGTTTTCTGGGATGGACGATGGGCTTGTCGCCCAGGAGTCGCTTTATACACCGAACGCGGCGTTTTCACGACGTGGGATTTCAGTAATTTAGCTTGGTGAGGGATTTCCTCTGGAAAGAGTTTTTCCAACTCCGCCATCGTCGCTGCCACGATTTCCTCATCCGATTTGCTAATCCAATCTTTTGCCGGAGCCAATACCAATTCCAACATAGAACGGTCAGGATTGGAATACTCTTTACAGGTATTACTCATATCCGCATAGACGCTGAGTAAGGGAGAACGGGAAAACAGCAAATGGTCAACATTTGTTAACTTGCGATCAAACCATAAATGCACGTTAATTACCGGAACCCCTTCTAAGCCCTCTAGCAGTTTAAAATAGTCCATTTGTTGCCAAGGTTGGGGTAACATCACCTTCAGGGGGTCAACGGGCATGGCAGAAACGTAGAGATCGGCCGTTAACACCTCGTCGGAGGTATCGTTTAACCCGCGAATTAAAAACCCTTTGACGCTTCCATCTGCGTTGAGTAAAAATTCTTTAATTGGGGCATTCAGACGCACTTCTCCCCCCCGTTCTGTGATGTAATCAACTAGAGGTTGACACAGACGTTCGGTGGGAGAACCATCTAAAAATGCCATTTTAGAGCCGTTCTTTTCTTGGAGAAAACGGTTTAGGGCAGTTAAAATTACCGTTGAGGATATTTCATCGGGGTTGATAAAATTCAAAGCTTTAGACATAGCAATAAACACTTCTTTCTCAACTCTCGGCGGAACTTTTTGGAGTTTCAGCCATTCTGAAAAAGAATATTTATCCATCTTTTCGACGTATTTTTGACCCTGGAGGATGGCGGGAATTAACCCTAAACCAAACCGGATTTTTTCCGGCCAGGTTAACATATCATTATTTCGGAGAATAGCAACCATCCCGTTCAACGGGGCGGGAATGTCAGGAAAATCAAACCGAGAATAGGTTCCAGGTTTCTCCGGTTGGTTGAAGATCATGGAATGTTGTTTCCATTGTAGCCGATCTTCGATGTCCAATTCTTTGAATAACTGCAACACATTGGGATAGGCGCCGAAGAAAATATGTAACCCGGTTTCGTACCAGTCGCCGTCTTCATCTTTCCAGGCTGCGACTTTCCCTCCTAAAACGTCCCGTCGCTCTAAGACGATGGGGGTGTGACCAAGATCGGTAAGATACTTGGCACAAGCCAGTCCCGCTAAACCTGCTCCAGCGATCGCAACTCGCATCAATAACCCTTGGTGAATGTTTTCTTAATGTTTTTTCTGATTATACGTTACATCTTGTTACATTCAAACCAAACCAGATCAAAAATCCTGCGAGGAGGTCTGGGAGGAAGGTGTCAGTAACGATAGGGGGACGGTAAGATTAATGTTGATGATGTTTGACAAAATTAGAAAAATTTTGGTCTTCTGTGAGTTTAGTCGGATTTCCAAGGATTAATAATTGTCAGACCACAGCCTTCAAAATCAGAAACATTTCGAGTCGCAAGAGTCGCTTGGTGAGTATAACAAATGCTGGCTATTTGAGCATCAGCTTGGGAGATGGGTTTACCCATTCGTCTTCTTTCGGTGGCAATTCTAGCAAAAGCAATTGCTGCTGTTTCATCAAACGCTAAAATCCGCCCGGCAAAATCTTCAGCAAACATCAATTCAGCCGATTTACTAAGTTCTGTTTGGCGTTTTCCAGAGGGTAACAAAGCAATCCCATAAAGAATCTCAGCTTGAGTAATGGTTGTGGTAAAAAGATTGGTTATGGGTTGTGCTGCGACCCATTGACGAACCACTAACGAGCCTTTGGAGTGCATCACTTCGGACACTACATTCGTATCAAGGACGATCATATAAATCTTCAAAGTTAGGAGGTTCGCGTAAGGGTTCCCTCGTAATCGTTGGAAGTTCAAAATCGCCAAAATGGGCAAATCGTCGTTCAATTGCTAAGACAAGATTTAAGGGTTCGAGACGGTTTTCTGTCAAGACAGCACGGAGAATTTCTTTAGCTTCTTCTTCGAGGGAACGACCATAATATTCGGCTCGCTTTTGCAGGCGATTTTTTAGGTCATCATCAACGTTTTGAATTGTGATATTTGTCATAGTTAATTTAATGATCAAAACTATATTAATTATAACTTAATGATTGCTGATTAGTCAAGGCTTTGGTGGACAAACTGTTTCATTTTTAACTGTTACTGTTAATTTTAACCCGAACGTATTTAACCACAACCCTAATAAATAAATTTCTCGACTTCCTTCAATTGATAATAACTGTTCTAATGCTTCTAAATGTTGATTAAGTTGTTCTTGAGACAGTTTGCCTTCCCCTAATGCTTCTGCTACATTTGCCAAAGCCTGTTTCAATAATAAAGGTTCAGGATCTTTTTCTGCCATAATTGCCTCTAAATACCCGGCTGCTTCTTCAGGGTATTTAAGACTTTCAATTAAAAAATCATGGTAACTTAAACTTTTAATTCCCGTCTGCATGGTTAACTCCCGTAATCTTTTCAATACTTGCGAAAATATTACGCCTGGGGGTTAACCGCAGGGGTCAGACGTTACACTGCGTAACAACACGATACAATAGGATTGATCTAGCCAGAAACCTTATGGAAGGAGATAAGCAACGCATGGGCAAAGTAGTCGGCATTGACTTGGGAACAACGAACTCTGTGGTTGCGGTCATGGAGGGCGGTAAACCCGTTGTGATTGCTAACTCTGAAGGGATGCGAACCACCCCCTCCGTCGTTGGGTTTACCAAGGAAGGAGAACGCATCGTGGGACAGATGGCTAGACGACAGGCGGTTTTGAACCCCCAAAATACCTTTTATGGGGTAAAACGCCTGATGGGTTGTCGCTATTCTGATCTCACCGTCGCCTCTAAACGAGTTCCCTACACGATGCGACGGGATGAAACTGATAATATTAGAATCAAATGTCCCAGAGTTAATAAGGATTTTGCCCCGGAAGAAATTTCGGCAATGATATTAAAAAAATTAGTCGAAGAAGCTACTCGTTATTTAGGAGAAGAAATTACCGGGGCTGTAATTACGGTTCCTGCCTATTTTAATGATTCTCAAAGACAAGCTACCAGAGACGCCGGACGCATTGCGGGATTAGACGTTAAACGCATATTAAATGAACCCACTGCTGCTTCTTTAGCTTATGGTTTGGAACGGCGAGATTATGGCACTATTTTAGTGTTTGATTTGGGGGGAGGTACCTTTGATGTCTCAATTTTAGAGGTCGGGGAAGGGGTATTTGAAGTTAAATCTACCTGTGGAGATACGCAACTAGGAGGAACGGATTTTGATCAGAAAATTGTGGATTGGTTAGCGGAGAAATTTCTATCAGAAGAAGCGGTGGATTTAAGACGCGATCGCCAATCTTTACAACGCTTAACAGAAGCCTCTGAAAAAGCTAAAATCGAGCTTTCTGGGGTGGGAGTTACTGATATTAATTTACCCTTTATTGCCGCGACAGAAGATGGCCCTAAACACCTAGAAATCCGCTTAACCAGAGGGGAATTTGAGGGGTTATGTGGGGATTTAATTCAACGGTTACGCCGTCCGGTAAAACAGGCTTTAGCCGATGCTGGATTAACCTCTAATGATATTGATGATGTCATTTTAGTCGGCGGTTCAACTCGAATGCCAATGGTGCAACAATTAGTTAGAAGTTTAATTGATTTGGAACCAAATCAAGGGGTTAATCCTGATGAAGTTGTGGCTGTTGGTGCGGCAATTCAAGCCGGAATTTTAGCCGGAGATGTGCGAGATGTGTTATTATTAGATGTGACTCCGTTATCGTTAGGATTAGAAACTATTGGGGGAGTGATGAAAAAATTAATTCCCCGTAATACCACAATTCCCGTAAGGCGTTCTGATATTTTTTCAACTTCCGAAAATAACCAAACTTTGGTAGAAGTTCATATCTTACAAGGAGAACGAGAATTAGCCGTTGATAATAAATCTTTAGGACGGTTTAAATTAACTGGAATTCCCCCGGCACCGAGGGGAGTTCCGCAAGTTCAAGTGGCGCTTGATATTGATGCAAATGGAATTTTACAAGTCACCGCTTTAGATAAAACCACAGGACGGGAACAAAGTGTAATTATTCAAGGTGCTTCTACCCTATCTCAAGAAGAAGTTAATCGCATGATTAAGGATGCGGAAAAGTATGCCGAAGTTGACCGTTTACAACGGGAAAAAGTCGAAAAACGGAATCGCGCCCAAGCATTAACCTATCAAGCAGAACGACAATTAAGGGAAGTAGCGTTAGATTATGGAATGCAATTTGCTCAACGTCAACGGTCAAGAATTGAAACCTTAATTCGCTCTTTAAGAGATAGTTTAGAACGAGATGATGACCGAGGAATTGATCAAATTAGTGTGGATTTACAGGATGCTTTATATGAGTTAAATCGGGAAGTTTCAGCCTTTGCAACCGAAGACGATGAAGATGATTTATTTGGTTCAATTCGGCGAACTTTTTCCGGTGAAAAACGTCGTGTTGATCCCTATGAACCTCAGACTCGCAGTTATCCCCGTTATGACCAACGCAGTAACAATGGTAGTAGTTTAGGCGGGGGTACAACTCGCTCTCGTCGCCCCACTCAAACGGATAATTGGGATGATGATGATGATTGGTTGTAAAAATCCTAGAAACCGGGTTTCTAAAAGAAACCCGGTTTCTGCTAATTTAACCTAAATTTAACATAATGCAAAATTTTCGTAATTATTATCAAATTTTAGGGGTTTCCCGTGAGGCGTCAGTTGATGAAATTAAGAAAGTCTATCGACGACTCGCTAGACAATATCACCCCGACTTAAATCCAGGGGATAAGGAAGCAGAAGAAACCTTTAAAGATATTGGAGAAGCTTATAATATTTTATCTGACCCTGAAAAACGATTAGAATATGATAATTATAGTCAATTTTGGAAACAGAAAGGGTTTCAAGATTGGCAAAAAAATGCGTTTTCAGGAATCAAAAATTGGGGAAGTCGCCGAACAATTTCTCAAACGGAAGACGTAGATTATGGGGATTTTTCTGATTTTGATACCTTCATTGATCAATTATTAGGACGGCGGCGAGAAGTGCGAACTGTTGACCCGAAAGCACCTCAAATGACGGCGGCTGACCCCTATAATTCCCCTCGGACAAAAGCAGTTTATAAACCCACTCCCAAGGAAACAAAACGGGATATTGAGGCGCGATTAACCTTACCTTTAGAAAAAGCTTATGCTGGAGGAACAGAAAGGATTCGTTTAGAAGATGGACGGTCTTTAGAAGTGGATTTACCGCCAGGAATGGTTAAAGGTCAACAAATCCGGTTGAGAAATCAAGGAATTAATGGAGGAGATTTATTCTTAAAAATTAATATTACTCCCCATCCCTTTTTTAGAGTAGAAAAATCGGAAATTTATTGTCAAATTCCAGTCACTCCCACAGAAGCGGTATTAGGAGGAGACGTTGATGTTCCTACTCTTGATGGTTTAGTTAAAATGCGTTTACCTGCGGGGGTTGTATCGGGTCAACGGTTACGATTAGCCAATAAAGGTTATCCGAATATTGAAGGAGAACGGGGAGATCAATTAATCGAAATTCAAGTAGTTATCCCTAAAAATATTACTCCCCAAGAACGAGAATTATATGAAAAATTACGTCAAATTGAAACCTTT
>DMPJ01000121.1:3395-3732 GCA_003456035.1 Planktothrix sp. UBA8402 | reverse complement strand
TATTCGTTTTTGCAACTTGAAAGTGACCCGTTCTAACTTGCGCCAGTTGAGGTTTTTCCATTCCACCGTCTGAGTTTTAATCAGCGTTTTAGACATATATATTGCTACTTACTTAATTTCTTTGAAGTTACCGAGTATCTGTCAGCATATCTTTGTCATTACAACAAAGCTTTCGCTTTTGATACCATCCTTCTCTTACATAACGTTCGTTAGCTACTTACTGGATTATTCGACCTATCCAGAGCTATGCAAGAGTTACTTCGTTCCGATTACACATTTGTTTGATGCCTTTAGTGTGATGCTATCCACCGGGTTTATTGGGCGGTGCTTATAAGTC
>DMPJ01000121.1:373-3271 GCA_003456035.1 Planktothrix sp. UBA8402 | reverse complement strand
CCAGTAGTTCTACCTTTTAACCCCGCTTTAGTCTGTTAGATGCTACCCAATCAAACTAGGGGCTATGCTTTCACCTCAGCACTTGAGGGATGGGACTTGTAAATTTTTATTACTTTTACTAAATTCCGTAACATTTCGTTACTTTTCCTTAGTTTTTAGCAATAATCGAACTCACCCATAAATGTAATCAGTTATCACCAGTCTCATCTTCTGTGTTACCAGATTTATCAACTGGGTTAACCGTCCCGTAGGCTTTTGAGCTTACTTTAGGTTAAACGAATCGCACAATTAAAGACACCACTAGCACTCCTTCCACCAGAAGCACCAGGCCGAAGCTAATGGTGATCATAATATTAAACAAACCATCGACTTCCGCCGCTTGTGCGGAAGCTGCAACGGGTAATAAATTATGGTTTTGACCATACCAGAGAGATACGAGGGTAATCCCGATCCCTACCAGTAGGGTCAAAATTGAACTCGGAATTTTCACGTTTATTCCTCCTTATTGACCATCCCTAACACCGATATCGGATGGGAAGATACTGCTATATACATACACGCTTGTTTAATCTTAATGGCTAGTTGAGAAACCCGAACATCAGGGTTGATTGTCCATCTAAATTCTTGCTGATACGGTAAAACAGATCACAAAACCCGGGAACGATATTGAGTAATATTCTCATAAAACGACAAGTAACACCGATTGAATTAGAGGGAAATCAGCCCGATTTTGAATTGTGTAAAGTTGTTGATCGAGAAATAAAACCGGATCAGTCGCCTCAAACCATCACAAAAGTTGTTCGTCAAGGATTTCGAGTTAATAATAAGCTATTGCGTCCGATTGAGGTGATTACCTCTAAATTAGAGTGAATAAAAAATTTTTTGAGAATTTGCGTAATTTTGTTATTGGGCCGCAATAGATGATTAAAGCTAAATTCAAAACATTGATATTGAAGGGAAGGATAATCATGAAATTCCAGTTAAAATCGACTCTAGCAGCTTGTTTGACCGTGACTTTACTACTAATTCAAAGCTGTAATCGCAATTCAACCAATGCAATGCTAGAGGGGGAGATCCCCGGAAAAGAGATCACCACGATTAAAGTTTTACAAAATCCTCAATGGTATGTTTATACAAGTCAAAGATTAGGATCGCCGATTCCCCAAGATATTGTAACGTTAGATAATGGTGAAGAAGTTGCTAAATTTTCTGAACCTAAAACAGTAGAAAAGCTGAAAAAATTTCAAGCAGAAGGTAAAATAGAACTGAATCGAGTACAACCCATGCAACTCATTAATCAGCAGAATTTAGTTTATGTTGCTGATGTTCAAGCTCGAAGTTTAAATGAAGCTTATATTCTAACTAGCTTAATCAATAATTGGTCACATCCTCAAATTAAAGTATTACAATCTCCCCCTGGACGTTCTCACCCTCGGAATGTGACAACAGGAGATATTTTTGAACTGCAAGATGGATCACGTTATATTGTTGATTATGTCGGATTTGAACCGATACAAGATGTTATCCCCGCAGAAACAAAAACTATTCGTTAGGGTATGTAACCAATAAAAAAACATTAAAGTTCCGTAATTTCACTGATTTACAAACCTTGAATTCTGAATTATTATCAATCTCAGATTCGTAGATAGCGATCGCTCAATAGGATAAAAAAATGCAGCCTATATCTGTGAACTTTCATTTATGGAAACCCTGCAACTACCGTTGTATTTTCTGTTACGAAACGATGCCAGACATCCAAGGGCATCTTTCGTTAAATGATTCATTTCACCTGCTGAAATTACTCCGGGAAGCAGGTTGTCAAAAAATTAATTTTGCTGGCGGTGAACCCACACTTTGTCCCTATCTAGGCGAACTTTTAGCCGCAGCCCGTCGTTTAGGATTAGTTACCAGTTTAGTCACAAATGGTGCAAGACTTTCCCAATTACTTGCCAGCCATGCTCATAATATTGATTGGGTTGCTTTATCAGTTGACTCAGCCGATGAACTGACCTCTCAGCGTTTAGGCAGAGGAACAGGAAATCATGTCAAATTTTCTATTAATTTGTTTGATCTCCTTCACCAGCATCAAATTCGAGTCAAACTTAATACCGTTATCACTCGTTTGAACTATCAAGAAAATATGTCAGAATTTGTCCGACAAGTTCGCCCTGAACGATGGAAAATTTTTCAGGTACTAGCTATTAAAGGTCAAAATGATGGACTCGTAGAAGACCTTTTAATTTCAACTGAAAAGTTTCAAATATTTATTAAACGACATCAATTCTTGGAAAGTGAAGGGGTTAAATTAGTTGCAGAAACAAATCAACTAATGCAGGGTTCATACGTTATGATTGACCCCCTAGGGCGGTTTTTCAGCGATGCGAAAGGCTATCACGAATATAGCCAACCTATTTTACAGGTCGGTGTCGATGTGGCATTATCTCAAGTACAATGGTATAAAGATAAGTTTGTTGATCGAGGAGGAATTTATAATTGGGGTTCTCAATATATTCCGACTTAGAAATCTAACGTTTATAGGAGCATCATCGATATCAAAAATGTCTTCTCCCCCAGATAACTTTTTATTGCGACCTAGCTTAGAACAGCTTCTTTCAGAAATTGTAGCTATCAATCATGCTTGGAAAGAAGCGCGGTTTATGTTTGGAAATTCTGCGGGTTTAACAGTTTCTTTGCGTAATTTAAAATCGCGATCGCAAGTTAGACTTTTACGCAATTATGCACCGGAAAAAGTCTATCTCAAAATAGATGAACAAGCACTAGAACCTTCTTTAGAAGTTGATAACGATGCTGAAACAGGAGAACCCCTTTATGGCTTAATTCTGCGAAAACCTGTTAATGGTGTTACCGATGCGGCTCACATTCCTGTCCGAGTTAAGT
>DMPJ01000121.1:0-297 GCA_003456035.1 Planktothrix sp. UBA8402 | reverse complement strand
ATTTTTATTCGGATTATTTCTGGAGGTGCCCTATTAGCTTTTATATTAGAAGTTCGTTCTATTGTTAAATATCGTTCTATAGATTGCAAAGAAACTCAAGAAGGGATTAAATATCTCAAAAAAAATAAATCAGAAATTAAGCTTAACTTAGCCTCCGATACAAAAATTAGACAATGGCTACAAAGACACTTTTTAATTCAAAATGGACAACTAATCAAAGATGAAAATGATCCACAAAAATTTAGCATTTTATCAACCCCCTCTATTCTATCCCAACCTGTACCCCGCGGCCCCGTT
>DMPJ01000364.1 GCA_003456035.1 Planktothrix sp. UBA8402 | reverse complement strand
ATATGAAATAGACCAAACCTAGGGAAATATAAAATAGACCAAACCTAGGGAAATATAAAATAGACCAAACCTAGGGGAATATAAAATGGAAAAAAGAATGCTACATAAGAGTTTAATCATTCAGGACTTGATAAATATTAATTAACTGTTGACGTCCGTGTAATTGAACACGACCAACATAACAAGTAGGAAACTTACTATCAATTTGTTTATGAGTTTCTTCATTAATTAATATCCGACATATTCCTTGATTATAAAACGATTTATCATAACTTTCTAAGCGAGCAGCAATATTAACACTATCGCCTAAAGTTGTGTATTCCATTCGTTGAGAACTTCCCAAACTTCCGGTAACTACAATTCCCGTCGCAATACCAATTCTCATAGAAATTATGGGTTGATTTTGTTGCTTCCAATGTTGATTAAGCGATCGCAATTTTTCCCCCATAGCTAAAGCACAGGATACCGCCGCCGTTGCATCTTGAGCAATTTCTTGGTCAGAATTTCTAGGAATAGGAACTCCAAAAACTGCCATCACAGCATCCCCCATAAATTTATCCACAACCCCATCATGTTCAAACACAGTATTTGCCATAGCATTCATATATTCATTTAACCAATTCATTAACATTGCAGGTTCCATCTGTTCCGCAATGGTACTAAATCCTTTAATATCAGTAAATAGGACAGTAGCAGTCATTTTCTGTCCCATAATTTGACCTTTTTCTAATAAATCATCTCGATTTTGCCAAATAGTTTCGGCAATTTTGGGATTCACATAACGTTGAAATAAACTCATCACCATTTTCCGATCTTGACGTTCAACATTAGCAATATAAGCTGTTACCATCATTCCCGAACTAACTAATGCTAATAAAGGCGAAATTAACGGTAGCCACCATCCACTTAAAAAAGCTCCATAAGAAATTAAAATTAAACTCCCAGTCGCTAAAATTAAACAAGAAACTGTCCAACGAGTTCCCCCATAAACCCAGCCTAAACTACTTCCTAAAGTTGACCAAACAAAGACCCAAAACCACTCCATTCGATCCGGCCAAACATAAATTAATGGTCGTCCATCTAAAGCACTACTAATAATTTTACTAGCAATATTAGCATGAATAATCACCCCAGGAGTTCGGTCACTGATACTAAATAAATTACTGGTATAGGGAGTAAAAAATAAATCATTTAAGCTTTGGGCAAAGGGGCCAATTAATACAATTTTATCCTTAAAAAAATCTGGGGGAATTTGATTATTTAACACCTCGGTTATCGAAATTGTCTTAAAATTCTCCTGAGATCCTCGATAATTTAATAGAATTTGATAACCCTGATCATCAGCACGAACATAACCGCCATCATTTTTAGTAAATCTAATAAATTCTGCTTTTCCTAATTTTACCTGATGATTTGCCGTCATTTCTGGTGTGACTCCTTGAGCTTCTAAATATATTAGAGCAAGTCGCGCCCCCAGATTAAGAATAGTAGGACTTTCTGGCGGTTTTATTGATAATAATGCCCGGCGAATTTTGCCATCCGCATCTAAAATTAAATCCGCCGCCCCGACTTGATCTTTCTCTTTTAATATGGGTGGAGGTTCAATAGAAGATCGATTTTGATCCGCAACTACCTTTTCTACACCGATTAAATTCGGAGTGGTTTTAAAAACCTTAACTAAATCTTTATTCCCCGGTTCAACGGGTAAATTTCTATAAATATCTAAGCCAATAGCAACCGGGTTTTGTTGCTTGATTTTTGTAATTAATTGTGCTAAAATAGCATCAGGAATCGGCCATTGTCCGAGGTTTTTTAAATCCGGTTCATCAATAGTAACAATAACAATTCTGGAGTCGGGAGTTTCCAGGGGTCGCCAACGGACAAATTGATCAAAAGTTGCCCAATCTAAAAGTTGTAAAAAACCCGTACTTTGCAAGGCAATGACTGAAGCAGTTATCAATGGACTTAACCATAAATAACGGAATAACTTCAGCCTTTGCCAAGAAACTCGCAATTTTAAAGTATGAAGTCTGAAGGCGGTTTTTTTGGGTTTCATAACTTCATACTGCTGCATGGGAATTGACCCTTAATTAATTATCAAGGGCATTCACAAATGGTTGATTGGCAATCGTTTCTAAACCAACGGATTCCAAAAGTTGTTTCCATTCCTGAGTTAAATTGCTATCAGTTGGTTGAGTTTGACGCAATTTGGCTAAGGTGGCTAAACTCTCAAACCAAATCCCATTTTCAGCATAAATTTTAGCCTGTTCTAAGGGTTTAGCTTGTTGCAATTTCGCCGTTAAGCTGGCATCAGGTTCGGTTCTTTTGATTTCCCCAGTCACAAACACAACTTTAGGTTCGGTGGTATTTTCCGCATTACAAATTACCCCAAATGACCAACGATAGGTTTGACCAACTTTTAAGGGCGGGGTATCTTTGGGAATTTCAATACTAACAATTCCCTGTTGATCGGAAATCGCTAGATTGGTTTGGTAAATGTCGTTATTGTTTTGATCTTTTAGACTAAAAGCGGCTTTGGTTGCCGGAATTGGGGGAACATAGAAAAAGAAGGTCGGAGTTGCTGCCATAGTCAACCCTTTAATATCCGTTTGTTTGCTATTCGGCTGAGTCGAAAAAGCCGGAACTAAAGCCATTAAGGGGGGGTTGATTCCCTGGGCAACATTAGGACATTGACCGCGAGAACCTCCTCCGGCGGTGCGACTGGGCATTCCTTGCCCGGCTGGGGGTTCAAAAGCCATACTAACTTGAATTCCCTCGGCACTGTTAGGTTGGGCGATAACAGACAGTTGAGGAACAAACGCCCCTCCCACAAGGGTCAGGAGAGACAGGCTAATCCAATGTTGGTGCAAATGTTTCCGTGGCATAAAAGTATAGGTCTCCAAAGAATACCAATAAATGATGTAATCGGATTTAACGGGACTTCCGTTATACTAATGTGTCCCGTGCGATGCACTAATATTTTAATTTTATCAAAAACCCATCTAAAAACAAGCATGGCAACCGCCCTAAAAGCTTTCATAACCTAGATTCAGGGTGACAAATTCACTGCCAATTTCCCACTAAAACAAAGGGCGCCCAATAATAAGGATCTTGATATTTAGCCTGCTGTAACAGCTTTAACTGGGCTTGACGCAGGGCTTGGGCTTTACTAATTTGGGGCTGGATTAATTCTTGATAGAATTCTGCCATCAAGGAGGCGGTGGATGTGTCGTTAACCTGCCATAAGGTCGCTAAGGTACTCCGCGCCCCCGAACGCACGGCCACCCCCGCTAACCCCAAAGCGGCCCGTTGATCTCCGGTGGCAGTCTCGCAGGCACTCAAGACTAATAATTCTACAGGGTTTTGTTCTCCGGGTTGGCGACTGCGAAGCAAATCATCTAAATCTTTAACATTAATTCGACTGTCCCAGGTTAATAAAAATGTATCTTCGGCTTTAGAACTAAATTGTCCGTGGGTGGCTAAATGTACGATAGGAAAGGCGGTTTTTTGAATTTGTTGTTGAACAGCATTCAGGGTAAATTGTTGATTAAATAAAACTTTTGTCGGAATATTTTCCTGAATTTGTTGAATTTCTGAAGCCACCGCAGGTAAGGCAGAAAAACCTTGGCGAGCTTCACTTAATCCGACGGTTAATGTTTGCAGTTGATTCGGTTTTAGGGAGCGAGAAGCCAGGAGTTGTAAACCTGGAGTGAGAGCTAAATTATAGTTTTCAACGAGATATTTTTTACCATCATATAGAGCAGCCATGGGGATATTCCGCAGGGAACCATCTAAGACAAAAACTAAGGTTTTAATCGAGTTATTTTTTAGTTCCTGTTCGGCGGAACGGATCAACCATTCATAAACCTGTTGAGATAATTGTAAACGCTCTTTTGTGGAAAAAATTGGTTGAAAAGATAGTCGTAATTTACGCAGGATATTTTCGACTTGTTCTTGAGGAATTGTGGTAGAATAGTATTGTAATGGTTTACCAGGAATTGAGATAATTACTTCTAAGCGATTCGCTAAAATAATCGGATAAATTACGGCGGCTTGGGAATCTATTTGATCAATTTGTTGGGGTTTGATTTCTTGATCTAAACAGGCTTCTTGGAAGAAGTTATCGAGTTCTGCTAGTTGCAATGATTCTATCAGTTCCCGGGCGGTTTTCAAGTTTTCTTGAGTGGGAGATTGTAAAATTAAATCGACTAATTCTCGATAGACAGGTTCGACACTTTCCCGAAAGGAAAACTGCACATTTTGGTTAATAGCTACTAGGTCTTTTTTGAGAGATTTTAGGCTATTAACGGCTTCCTTATAGGCAGCGATCGCTTCTTTTTTGTGATTTTGTTGTTTTAGCAGTCTTCCTAATTGCCATTGCCATTGATAGGCAATATCAGAGGCATTAATAGACTGAGCAATTAATAAGGCTTGTTCGGTTATTTTTTGAGCTTCTAAGGGTTGTTGATTCTGTTCATAAAACTTGCCTAAACTTCCTAATGCGTAAGATTCTGCCCGTAAATCCTGTAAGTTTTTAGCATCTTGAATCGCGGTATTTAATAAACTGATAACTTCAGAAAAATTAGCATCTGATTTTTTTCTAGCTTTGATTAAATAATTAGTAAAATTAACCTGAGCATAAATTAAACTACGAGTTACGGGAATTTGCGGAAGCAAAGATTTAATTTGATTAGATAAACTTTCGGCTTCCCTTTGTTTATTTAAGTCAATTAGCAAACTATATTGATTAATTAAGGCTGGGATTTTTCCCAAAGCATCGGGAGCAATTTCCGCAGAATTTTGATAATATTTTAAAGCCAAATCTAAATTATTTTGGATGCGATTAATATTGGCTAAACTCAAATAGATTTGACTCAATAATTGAGAATTATTCAAAGTTTTAGCTAATTCTAAACTTTGTTGTAAAACTATTTCAGAATTCGTTAAATCTCCGACCTGTTTTAAAGTATTTCCTAAACTTAATAAAGCCGTTGCTTTAATTAAAGAATCCGGTTGAGATTTTAGAGTTTCGTTGACTTCTGTTAAGGTTTTTAAAGATTGTCGATAAAGTCCTAAACTTTGTAAAGCCATAGCTTGATTAATTTGATTAGTAATTTTTCCTAACCAATTTCCCGCTTCAGTATAGAGTTTAAAAGCTTGTTTCCAGGTTTTAATTGCCTGTTCAGGCTGTCCTTTTGTCAGTTGTAATTGACCTTGAATATCTAAAATTTGAGCCAGAATTAAAGGTTTTTTAGAAAAGGATAAATCCCGAATTAATACTAAACTTTCCTCCAGGGTTTTTTGAGCTTTCTCCCATTGTCCTAATTGTTGAAAAACCAAGGAAAGATTACTTAAAGCTATGGCTTGATTAACCCGGTCTCCCTGTTCAGAAAAACCTAAAATTGCCCGTTGTAAAATTTCCGCCGATTCAGTATATTGTCCTTGAGTATAATATTGTTTTCCTTGTTGAAATAAAGCCGTTGTATCCTGGGTATTATTTTGAACAATAGTGTTATTTGTTGGGGGTTGAAAACTGCTTAAAGTTAGGGTAAAATTATTGAATAATAAAATAGGTAAAATCCCTAAGCTCATTAACTCTTTATTTAACATAATTAACCTCTTTCTATATTTCCCATTCTCTGCTATACTACAATAATGAATTGATTCTAACAGGATCAGTTATTGTTTTTCTTTTCGTTATTAAAGTTTATATGGGGAAAAATGGCTAACTTATTAGTAACAGGGGTTGGGGGATTTATTGGATTTCACCTGTGTCAACGTTTGTTAGACCGAGGAGACACCATCATCGGAATAGATAATCTGAATGATTATTATGATGTATCTTTAAAACAAGCCCGTTTAGAACAATTAAATCACCGAGAAGGATTCTCATTTCAACAACTAGATTTAGCCGACCGTGAAGGCATGAATCAGTTATTTACAGAGGGAAATTTTGAACGAGTTGCCCATCTTGCCGCCCAAGCTGGGGTACGATATTCCTTAAAAAATCCCTATGCTTATCTTGATAGTAACCTAGTCGGTTTTCTGAATATTTTAGAAGGCTGTCGTCACTCCCAAATTCAACATTTAGTATATGCGTCTTCAAGTTCGGTTTATGGCGCTAATAAAAAAATTCCCTTTTCAGTAGAAGATAATGTGGATTACCCGGTTAGTTTATATGCGGCGACAAAAAAAGCCAATGAATTAATCGCCCATAGCTATAGCCATTTATACAATATTCCCACAACAGGATTGCGATTTTTTACCGTTTATGGGCCTTGGGGTCGTCCTGATATGGCGATGTTTATTTTCACAAAAGCTATTCTCGAAGACCAACCCATTGATGTATTTAATTATGGGAAAATGCAACGGGATTTTACCTATATTGATGATATCGTAGAAGGGGTAATTAGAACATTAGATAAAATTCCCCAATCCGGTGAACATCCCCATACAATTGCACCCTATAAAGTGTATAATATTGGCAATAATCAACCGATTGAATTGTTACATTTGATTGAAGTATTGGAAACAGCATTAGGCAAAAAAGCGATTAAAAATTTTATGCCAATGCAACCCGGAGATGTCCCTATAACTTATGCGGATGTCGATGCTTTAATTCAAGATGTAGACTTTCAGCCCCATACCTCTATTGAAGTCGGAGTCCAACGATTTGTAGAGTGGTATCGTTCTTATTATCAAGTTTAAAAACGGCATTTTTATGGTAAAATAGACAACCACAGAAACTATTTATTCCTGTCTTAGTGGTTGCCTATAGAGGAAAACCGTACTTAATAGGTTGGTATATACAACCGACAGAGGATTGCCGAGTTTATTTACAATTCGTTACAATAGGTTTATGAAAGACCAGAGGTTGAATCTACTTCTGGATTATTAATGAGAGGTAGGCAACATGAATGGCTCTATTCGTGTCGGTAATTTATTCGGTATCCCATTTTATATTAACTTTTCTTGGTTTATTATTCTGGCATTAATGACCCTAAGTTATGGGGATAATTTGGGATCTCAATTTCCACAATTAGGTTTAGGACTGTCATTATTCCTAGGATTAATTGCCGCATTACTCCTATTTGCTTCGGTTTTAGCCCATGAATTAGGACATAGTTTTGTTGCTATCAAACAAGGAATTCAGGTTAAATCAATTACGTTATTTTTGTTTGGTGGATTAGCAGGTTTAGACCAAGAAGCGAAAACACCCGCCGGGGCTTTTTGGATAGCCATAGCCGGGCCGTTAGTGAGTTTATTGTTATTTTTGGGGTTGCATTTTATTGGCTCTTATTTGCTAGTAACGGGGGCATTATCGGCATTAGTTAATCTGTTGGCTTATGTTAATTTAGCCTTAGCAATCTTTAATTTAATTCCCGGTTTACCCCTTGATGGCGGGAATATTCTTAAAGCTTTGGTTTGGAAAATTACCGGGAATCAATATCAGGGAACTGTATTTGCTAGTCGGGCTGGTCAAGTATTAGGTTTAATCGGAATTTCATTAGGATTTTTACCCCTATTTATATCCGGTGGCTCACTTAATTTCTGGACAATTTTGATCGGTTGGTTTCTGTTTAGTAATGCTGGGGTTTTAGCCAAGGATGCAACTCTGCGGAATAAATTATCTGGCTTCACCGCCGAGGATGCTTTAGTTAATCAAAATTCTGTTGTTTCTCAAGATATCTCATTAAGAACCTTTGTCAACGATTATATTATTGGAAAACCTCCAATTCAACAATTTTTAGTTACCAATGAAGCCGGAAAATTAGTCGGTCAAATTAGCGGAGATGACCTCAAACCTATTCCTACCGCGCAATGGCCGTTAACTCATATTGAAATGGTGATGAAATCCGTTGAATTTGACACAATAATTGATGCTAAACAATCCCTGTTAGAAGTAGTGAATTTATTAGAACAACAACAATTAAATCAAGTACCTGTTGTTCGGAATGGGGTGTTAGTGGGATTCATTGAAAAAGCATCAATTCGCCGTTTGTTAGATAAACCTTTGCAAGCTAATCCAGCTTAAAATCTCTGGGTTATTCCTAATTATAGCCGAGATTAGATCCCCCTAAATCCCTCGCC
>DMPJ01000356.1:2151-2863 GCA_003456035.1 Planktothrix sp. UBA8402 | reverse complement strand
ACTCTCCATTTTGAAGAATCTGTTGTTTTGGCTCTAAAACTTGTTTCTCAAAGTTTTAGAATTCTTTGCTGTTTCTGAAAGTTTGTGTTAAACTTCCCGATTAAGCACTAAATTCTGTTTTGACGAGAATAAAATCTTTTAACTTGGCTTTCAAACTCTTTAGTTGTCCAGGTTCGGTGTGTCTTTGTTTTTCGACACTTTTATAAATCTAGCAGTCTTTCCCACAGATGTCAACCCTTTGGGAAAAGTTTTTTTGGATTGCCTCTGTATCTAGCTTTCAGGTCTTTTTTGGGTCTGTAAATACGGATCACTCGTTGGTGAAAAATTGATGGCATCGGGATTTAATGGTCTTGCTCCTTGTACAGGGGTTGACTTGCTGACTTTGGACACCTCACCCCAACCGTCATATATATTGTCTAAGACTGCTACCCCAATAATTTCGATAAAGGGTGGCTCGATTGCAGCGTGGTCAATGTTCACAGATTGGGTAGATTATTTTGCTAAAATACATGGAGTTCATGTATTGGCATTCTTCACCCCATTTCACATCTCAGGATTGTCATCAATGTGGTAAGAGAGTAGAAAAATCTTTATCAACTCGTACCCATAAATGTCCTAATTGTGGATTAGTTGAACATCGAGACTTAAACGCGGCAAAAAACATTTTAGCAAGGGGATTAGGATTAAAAAATACGGTGGGGCACACCGGAAT
>DMPJ01000356.1:0-2126 GCA_003456035.1 Planktothrix sp. UBA8402 | reverse complement strand
AAGAATCCCATCGCCTTTAGGCATGGGAGTGTCAACATATTATTCTATAATATTTGTTGTTTATTGTTTGCTTGGTCTGGTGCCTCGGTGTCTACCTGCTGTCAACATTCCATGTTCTACTATGCCTAAGCTGGGTCAATCATCATTTCGCCGGATTCTACTATCGCAGATTTTACTGCTTAGTCTTCCTGTGCTGCTTGTGGGAGAATATGTTACCTATAGAAAAGCGCGTTCTGGTTTGCTCGAAACAGCCCGGTTCAATTTAACAGAGAGTGCCAGTAAAAAAGCACAAACAATTGATGAATGGATTAATTTTAACAAGTCCAGTTTGAGTATTGCAACGAACAATATTGTTTTACAAACAGGAAAACCTCAACAGTATTCTGTGCTGCTTTCCCAAATTAAGGAGCAGTTTTCTCCCTCTGTTAGTTGTCTACAATTGACTGATCTGCAAACAGAACAATTGGTTGCTACAACCTGTGGAAAACAACCTATATACTCTATTTCTAAAAACTTTTGGCCATCAAAAAAAGATCAAAACCCTGAGATTTATATTAATTATTTGGTTCCTAACGTCAATCAGAAAAATTCAGAATGGCGAAACCAAATTAAGTTTGTATTCAACGCACCAATTTATGTCAAGCAAAAAAATGATAATCAATTAAAATATGTGTTAAGTCTGCAATCAACTTTATATTTAGAATCGAAAGAACGTCCTAAATCTTTAACGGGATTTACAGTTATTATTGATCAAGGAGGAACAATTATTAGTCATCCAGATCCCAATAAATTGGGACGGAATATTCAAGAACAAGCGGATGCTAATCGACTAAGAAATTTATTGTCCAATGCTTTAGAGAGGGAAAAAAATTCTTATATTCATTTATTTTCTTTTGACCCAGATGGAAAAGAACTTTTAGCTGGATATGATTCAATTCCTAGCCCCATTACCTTAGAAAAAGATAGTCAATGGGTGGTTTTAGCTGTTGTTGATTTACAACAAGCTCTATCGGGATTAAAAGATGTTAAATCTCTGTTAATTTCCGTGATTTTATCTTTGATAGTTGCCAGTATTATTGCTGCAATTTATGTTTCCAGAGATTTAGCTATTCCGTTAGAAAAATTGAGGGATTACGCAATCAAAGCCAAGAATTTAGATAGTCCTGGTAACGTCCCTAATAATCTCAAAATTAGAGAATTTAATCAGTTAGCTGAAGCTCTAAATACTATGGTGGCAAGTCTTAGAGCCCGGGCGCAAGCCTTAGAATATGCCTCAAAAGAAGCCCAAGTTGCTAATCAATTAAAAAATGAATTTTTACGAGTAGTTTCTCACGAATTAAGAACGCCTTTAAATGGTATTATTAATTCAATTAGCTTGATTCAAGATGGTTTTTGTGATACCAAGGAGGAAGAAGAAGAATATCTGAATATTGCTTATGATTCTAGTCAACATTTGTTAAATTTAGTCGCTGATATTTTAGATATTGCTTTAATTGAAGAAGGTAAGTTATCTGTGATGCTTGAACCAACGGATTTAATGCAAATCTTGAAAGATGCGGTGAATTTACAAATGTTGGATATGCAACAAAAAAACTTGACCATAGACTTACCCACCCCGGATAAACCGATAATTGTTCAAGCTGATCCTGATAAATTAAAGCAAGTTTTTATTAATATTCTCAATAATGCCGTCAAGTTTACCAAATCAGGAGGAATTACCATTGCAACGCGGATTGAATTTGCTACAAATTCTCTCCCCCCCAAACCCACCGAAAACCCCCCGTACACAGGAGGCAGGGGGGGCGAGGGGCGAGGGAGGGCTCCATCAAAATCTACTTCAGCCCGATATCAAGTTGTTGTAACCATTACAGATACCGGAATTGGAGTTGCGCTAGGACAACAGCAAAAAATCTTTCAACCCTTTGCGATGGCGGATGGTTCAACCACCAGAGAATTTGGTGGAATTGGATTAGGTTTAGCCATTTCCCGCAGTTTAATGGAAATGATGGGGGGTTATATTGCCCTTGATAGTCCAGGATTAGATTTAGGAACCAGTGTGATGATTAGCGTTCCCCTATTTGAAACTAATATCAAATCAGCTTCAACTCAAAATAAGCTGTTCAGCG
>DMPJ01000184.1 GCA_003456035.1 Planktothrix sp. UBA8402 | reverse complement strand
TGGGGCCAACAATTAATAAACCTTCTCCTGGTGCAATAGATAATGATAAATGTTCGACAATTACCTTTTCATAATCGGGTGTTTGTAAGGTAACATCCTCAAAAGTAATATGGTTTTTTTCGATAGTTTTTATGGTACTGACATCGGTCGGTTGTTGAGTAACAACTTCTAAGGCTTGCGAAAATTCAGATAAACGGTCAACATAACTAGAAAACCGTCCAGAAGACCCAAATTCATTGATTAATTCACTAAAACCATTAGCAAACATACTGCAAGCGATAATAGCTTGGTTAACTTGTCCGAAATCAATTTCCCCGCGAATATAGGCGGGAGCGAAGACGATAAACGGAAATATTTGGATAATAGACCGATAGCCTCTGTTAAAAAGGTCTTGATTTTTTTCCCAATCAGTCTTGCTGATAGAACTTTTCAATAAATTATTAAATCGGCGATAAATGATGTTTAATTCCTGATTTTCGCCTTGAAAAAAAGCAATAGATTCAGCATGATTCCTAACATGGGTTAAGCTGTAAGCATAGTTGGCTTTAGATTCAAGTTCCTCTTGAGTAATCCTATCTAATTCTTGACTTAAGTTTATGGCAATTAAATTACCGATGATTGTATAGGCCAGCAAAATAGCTGCGGCTAGTTTAGAAATCGACAAAAGAATGATTAAAAAAGTCGTCATTTCTAGGACTTTTTCTAACAAGGTAGTGGCAAAATTGAGAGCATTTCTGGCAATGGGTTCGATTTCTTGAGCCAGACGTTGATCCGGGTTATCAACATCCGATCTAAAATTGATTTTATAATAGGCGCGATTACTCAAATATTTTTCTAAAATCTGCTGATTAAGCCATTCATACCAATTAAGAGCAATTCTTTTTTTGACAAATTTAGAAAATGCTGTAAACAGGGTAATTAACAACAGCCCCAAACCGTAAAGTGATACAATCGTAAAAAATTTAGCAGCATCTTTATCCTGAATAATGACATCGACTAAATAGCGATTAACGAAGCTATTAGCTGCATTGGCAGCCACAAGTCCAATAATTAATAAGACCAGAAGACTGAGCATTCCCCAGGAGCGGATTACTTCTGAAAAACTTCGTCCTTTGGGGTCTGTTGGATACCAATAAGATCCAGCAATAACTTTTAAAGCATCCCAAAATTTATTAAAATTAGCTAAGGGTTGTTGGCTCGAAACTTGAGTTTGCATATTTTACAGATAGAGTAGTTGGCTCTGTTGGAGCGGAGTAGTCTTAATTGAATATCTTGAAAGTGGTTGGCAATTTCCAGCATATTATAATTTGGCTGATTTAATCACTTAAAAAAGCTTCCAATTCGGAAAGTTCTCGCAAAATTAAATCTGCATCGACATCCTGCTGAACTTCTGGCACTATTGTCTGAACTTGCCAACCTAAAACCTGCTGAATCAGATAATCAACTAATCGTCTAATATTGGGAAAATCAAAGACTAAAGAAGCAGGTAATGTCACTTCTAATCCTTTTTCTAAACGATTTTTTAATTCGATAGACAACAAAGAATCAATCCCCATTTCTGAAAATCCTTGTTCCGGGTCAGGCATTTGTTTAATTCCTAAAATTATCCCCACTTGTTTGCCAATATATTCAGATAAATGTTCTCGACGTTCTCCTGGTGCAATATCTTCTAAAAGACGGCGTGTAGAACTTGAATCTTGAACAGATTTAATTAAATTTTGAGATTGTCCTAATTTTTTCAGTAGGGGTTTATCGCCTTGAAATTGATAGATATTTTTGAAGCGAACCCAATCTACATCAGCAACTAAAATTTGTGTTTGATTAGACTCAATAATAGCATCCATCACCGAAAACGCCCTATCTAGCTCAATTTCCTTCATGCCAATCTGTTTGAGCCAATCTTCATATTCTGGTGAAACAATCCCATTTCCTGCTAATAATGCCCAATTTAAAGTAGTAGCAGGTAATCCTTGAAGATGACGCATAAGAGCTAAAGAATCCATTGAATTACTAACGGCATCATATAAACCTTGTTGTTTCGCTCCCCAAATTGCACCCGCCGAAGAAAATAGGACAAAATAGTCTAATTTAGTTGCTAAAGATAACCGATGTAAATTCCAAGAACCTCTAACTTTTGCTTGAAAAACTATTTCGAGATCAGCAAATGTACATTCGCTTAATTGCGCTTGACGTCCTGAAACTCCAGCCAGATGGAAAACCCCGCGCAGGGGATAGGCTGTTTTTTCGATTTTGGCCCATATTGCTTGCATTTGCTGAAAATCCCCGACGTCAGCTTGAAAAACTTCGACAGATACTCCTTTTTGCTCTAAAATCCTGAGATTTTCCATGATTTCGGCAAATTCTGTGGATATCTCGGAACGCGGGGGAAAGGGGCGGCGGGTGGTCAAAATCAGATGTTTTGCCCCTAAATCAACCAAATGACCAGCCAGGGCCAAACCAAGATGACCAATACCTCCGGTAATCAAATAGGTCGCTTCAGCTTGAATAGTCAATGGTTTTGTCGGTGGAGATGTCGATGGGACTAGACGCCCTAGATAGGCTTGGCCATTGCGGAACAGCAGATGATCTTCGCTGATGGAATGGGTCAATCCTAGGAGTAAATCAGCAATATTTTGAGTAATATCGGCGCTGGGGTCAAGATCGATCATTCCTCCCCATAATTCTGGGTTTTCTAAGGAAATAACCCGCCCCAAGGCCCAAAGTGGAGACTGGGTGACAAAAGTGGGCTGTTTGAGTTCAAAGGGTTGACCGCCTTGGGTAACAAGAAATAATTTAGGAGAATTAGGGATTTTTTGAATAGCTTGGAGGATATTTAACAAATAGTAACAGCGATTTAATAAAATAGATTCAGGTTGCTCTTTATGATCATCATTCAAAAGATAAATAATATTATGGGGCGATGGATTTTCCGCAAACCATGCCTTTATTTGTTCTGGTTGATGGGCATTTAAACCATACTCAAATTGTGATAATTTAATGTTGTTTTGTCCTTGATAAATTATCGTACAGGAGCCATAATTTTTGCTCAGTTGCTCTTGAATGGAACGGGGAAGATGATCTTTTTCGGGGTGACTATCGGTAAAAATTAACCAATTTTCTGAAATATTACTGGCTTTTCTATTATTTTGAGCAATAATAATACTTTGCTGGAATAAAGCACTGCCAATTTTTTGATCAGGAGATACAAATTCCGCTTGAGCAAAACCAGATTTAAGCAGAATAGATTGCCAAGTAGATGCGCTAATAATGGGATGATTTGAGCGTAAATGATCATCGCTAAAACGCCACCAACCTTGGGTAATACCAAAGATTAAATCAATCCATTTAGACTGATGGGTTAGTTCTAGTAATAGTAATTGACCGCCGGGACGTAGTAAACTTTGAATATGAGCTAAGGTTTCTGCTTGTAAATCTCGCGTAGAATGCAAGACATTAGCCGCAATAATTAAATCATAGGAACTGAGGGGAAATCCTTGGGATTTCGGGTCTTTTTCTATGTCGAGAACTTGGTAGTTGATGTTGGGAAATTGAGTAAAATTCTCTTTAGCAGTCTCCAGAAAGAATGGTGAAACATCGGTAAATGTATAGGTAATTTGATCGGACTTACAAGCGTTGAGAACTTGCTGGGTAGTTGCTCCGGTTCCGGCGCCAATTTCGAGAATTCGGAGGGGTTCGGAGGAAGAATAGTTGGATAATAAAAGTTCAGCAGTTTTAGAGATACTCAGATTGAGAACTTTTGCCCAGGATGTATTTTTATAAAATTCGGCGGCTCCGATTTTTTCATTTTGAGAAAATAATATAGATAAAGGCGCAATTTTTCCCGTCAGGATGGCGGCTAAATTAGCAGCAACTCGCTGAAATAGGGTGAGTTCTATTAGAGCATTTGGATATTGATTGATTAAATTTTCTACTGTTAAATCTGGATGAAATTGTTGCGGTTCCTTGATGATTTTCCAGCCAGAATCATGTTCCTCTAAAATGCCTGTTTCTGCTAAGATTTTTAAACAATGATTCCAGAGTAATTTATATTCTGCTTTAATCCCAGCTTGACGGAAACTGTCGTCGGTGGAAAGAATTGTATTGAGTTGAAAGAGTTCTAAATCTTTGAAGGCTTTAACAATAAAATCCGCACTGAGTTTTTCCATTTCAGCAAAAGCTAAAGAAACTCCTGTTAATGATGCGAATTGTATTTGTTTTTCCACATAAACATCTAAATCCGCTTGAATTGTTGCGAGATTTTGTGATTTTTGAGTTGCTAAATTATCAGGGAACCATTTTACCTGATAGAGTAGGTTTTCAAAATTAAAATTATTTGTCTGTTGATGATGAAGTTGAATTAATTGTTGAACAATAGCCGATACTGTTTGTTTTTCTGATTCTGAATAATTCCCGGTTTCTAACAGGGTTTGCATCAAGCTCTTAGTATTTTTATTAGACAACATCTTGACTAAATTAGATTCTTGAGGAACCGTTGGTAATTGAGTTTTTAAGGGAAGCCAATGGCGNNAAAGCCAAACCAATCAATATTTGAACCACGAACATAAAGTTTACCCAGACTTTCTAATAATATTTCCCAATCAGAAAATCCTGAGCGCAAACTTGGTAATATTAGGGGGTTAGATGAAGATATTGATGACTGAATAATACCTAAAAGAATGGGTTGGGGGCCGATTTCAATAAAAGTATCACATCCTAAAGATTGGAGAGACAAAACTCCTTGATGAAATTGTACGGTATGTAATAAGTGTTGCAGCCAATATTCGGGAGTAATAATACTATCATCGGCAATTTCGGCCGTTAGGTTAGAGATTAGGGGAATTTGGGGTTTAGCAAAAGTAATTTCCTGTAGAATGGTTTTAAATTGTTCACAAATTGGCTCTATTAAGGGGGAGTGAAAGGCATGGGAAACTTTGAGTTGGCGAACTTTAATTCCTGTATTATTAAAGTGTTCACAAAGTTGTTGAATTGATTTTTTATCCCCGGAAATAACGGTATGTTGATCGGTATTAATGGCGGCGATCGCAATTTTTATTCCTTGATTTTGGCATTGTTCAAGAACTGATTTTTGATCGAGGAAAATAGCAGCCATTGCTCCTTGATTATCAGGCAATTGACTGATAAGATAGCCTCGATTGATCACCAGTTTTAAGCCACTTTCCAGATCAAAAACCCCAGCAAAACAAGCAGCAGCATATTCTCCTAAACTGTGTCCTAAAATAGCGATCGGTTCAATTCCCCAAGACTGCCATAATTGAGCTAAAGCAACTTCAATTATAAATAAAGCGGGCTGGGTATAGGAGGTTTGAGTTAAGATTTCATCGGAATTAGCAAATATAATTTCTAGTAAGGATTTACCTGTTAGTTTTTGATAGATGCTTTCCCCTTGATCTAAGGTTTGCTGAAAAGTAGGTTGAGTTTGATAAAGTTGATGCGCCATTCCCGCATATTGAGAACCTTGTCCTGTGAACAAAAAGGCAATTTTGGGCGGTTGCTTTTCATCAACTTGACCATGAATAATTAACCCTTGATCTAGTTGTCTAAACTGACGTAATTTCGTGATCAAATCGCTGTTTTCGGAGCCTATTATTGCTAAACGATTTGAGAAGTGAACTCGACCAGTATTAGCGGTAAAGACGACATTNNCGGGGTGATTTTCCCAAAATTCTATATAACTATTGGCTAAATCTTTTAAAGCCTGTTCGGTTCTGGCAGAAATTGTGAGTAAATGAATCGGTCGTTTAGTTTGATTTTGTTGGGGAATAACCGCCGGAGCTTCTTCTAGGATAATATGGGCATTAACCCCTCCAATTCCTAGGGAATTAACCCCCGCCCGTCGAGGCAATTCTTGTCCATTTTGTTGTTTAGTTTTCCAGGGTATGGCTTCAGTATTAATATAAAAAGGAGTCTTAGAAAAATCAATTTGAGGGTTAGGATTTTGGAAATGTAATGTCGGGGGAATAATTTGATGTTTGAGGGCTAAAGTTGCTNNCACTTAAACCCACAATACCAGAAGCAATTTGCATATGTCCGATATTTGTTTTGACTGAACCTAAAGCACATTCTCCCTGATTTGCCGCACTATAAGCTTTAGCTAAAGCATCAACTTCGATGGGGTCTCCTAGGGTTGTTCCTGTACCATGAGCTTCGATAAAACTAATCGTATTCGCATCAACACCAGCAAAGGCTAAGGCTTCGGCTGCAACTGAAATTTGACCTTCTCCTCCGGGGGCAGTAAATCCCAATTTTGTGCCCCCATCATTATTAATCGCAGAGCCTTTAATAACGGCATAAATTTGATCATGATCGGCTAAAGCATCTGGTAATCTTTTTAGCAAAACCACCCCGACGCCACTCCCAAAAATAGTTCCTTGGGCTTGAGAATCAAAGGCACGACAATGCCCATCGTTGGAAAGAATTAAACCTTCTTGATATAAATAACCAATTTTTTGAGGCGAGTTAATTGAAGTGGCACCCGCTAAAGCCATGTCACTTTCTCCATTAATTAAACTCTGGCAAGCCAGATGGACTACGACTAATCCTGTGGAACAAGCTGTTTGAATATTAATACTTGGCCCCCGTAAGTTTAGTTTATAAGAAATCCTTGTGGTTAAATAATCTTTGTCGTTAGCTACCATTGTTTGAAACCCTCCCATCGAATCTAATGTAAAGGGTTGTAAGTCATCATTACTATCTAATTGACCGCGATTTGGATAGCAATTGTTGATTAAATATGTGTTCATACTTGCCCCGGCAAATATGCCAATTGCTCCTGGATAGGAGTTAGGATTATAACCCGCATTTTCTAAACATTCCCAACTCGATTGTAGGAGTAAACGTTGTTGAGGATCGAGCAATTCTGCTTCTCGGTTTGTGTAGCCAAAAAATTCGCTATCAAAATATTCAACTTGGTCGATAATTGGTCTGGCTCTAATATAATTAGGCTGATTAAATAGTTCAGGAGAAACCCCCGATTCTAATAGCTCCTCCTCAGAAAAGAAAGAGATTGTTTCGACTCCATTTTGCAGATTTTCCCAGAAAGTTGTGAGATTGTTGGCGCCAGGAAATCGTCCAGCCATGCCAATAATGGCAATATCATGGGTTTCCTGTTGACGACGGGAGCGATTTTCAGCCCGTTGACGGCTTTTTTGTGCCGTTGCTGGGGTGGAATTTGATTCTTCACTTAAGAAACGGGCTAAGGTGGCAACGGTAGAATTTTTAAACATTTCAGCTATAGGTAACTGACGATTAAAAAGTTTTTCTAGTTGGTTATGTACCCGAATTAAGAGTAAAGAATGTCCTCCTAGTTCAAAAAAGTTATCGTTTAAACCCACTGAAGTTAATTGTAAAACTTCACACCAAACTGTTGCTATTTGGCGTTCATTTTCCGATTGGGGTAAGGTGCGGTTTTTCTGGCGATCGCTCTCTAAATATTGATTAATTTCTTGAATCCGACCAGCAAATAATCCCTGTTCAAAATCTTTTTTTAATTTTGATTTTTGGACTTTACCAATAGAGGTTTTGGGAACTAAATCAGTCTCTAAAGGAATCACATAAGCTGGAGCAATTCCGACTTTTTGAGTTAAATGACTGCGAATTTTTCTAACGACTTTTACCCATTGCTCAAAATGTTCTGATTCGGGACTAAAAACAATAATTAATAAGTCAGTCTCTTGGATTTGATCAAAGACGGCAAATGCAGCCGTATAGGAAACATTTACTCCCTCTAATTCTTCTATTGCTGTTTCAATTTCATGGGCAAAGTAATTAATTCCATTAATAATAATTTCTTGTTTTTCTCTACCTGTGATAAAGAGTTCTCCATCCAGTAAATAAGCTAAATCTCCTGNNCCTGAAAAACTTCTTGATTCAGTTCGGGATTATTATAATATCCTTTAGTGACAGATTTTCCTTTGATTTGAAGTCGTCCAATCTCAGCTTCGGGTAAAAGATTATTCTCTTGATCAACAATGCGAATAGTAGCCCCTGGAATTGGCTTTCCCAGAGAGATAATAATGTTTTCTTCTGTTAGTTTATCTTGGCTTAAACCAACAGACCAAGTAATTCCAGAACAGGATTCTGTCATCCCAAATGCTGGTTTAATGGCTCGATCTGGTAATTGATGTTTTTCGAGAATTTCTAAAAATAGGCGGATAGTTTTAATAGAAACTTGCTCTCCAGCATTGACTAAAAATTTCATGGAGGAGAGATTATAAGAAGATTGATTAAGTTGTTCAGACTGTTGATTAATTAAGGAAAATGCAAAGTTAGGAGCCCAAGAAATAGTCGCTTGATGGTTTTGAATTAGATCTAACCATTTCAGGGGTTGACGTAAAATTAATTCCATCGGAACATGGATTTGATCACAAGCTAAATCCACCGCCATAATTCCTAAAAATACGATGGCTCCTGCATGGTCTAAGGGCATCCAATTCAGGGTAACTTCTTGTTGGGTAAAGTTATTCATTGCCACTGTTCCAGCCGACATGGATAACAGATTATGATGAGTTAACATCACCCCTTTTGGCATACCTGTACTGCCAGAAGTAAATAGTAATAAGGCTGGATTTANNGATTTTATCAGACTGGGAATTTGATTGAGATCCTATAGTTCTTAGATGATCAATTGAGACTACTTGCAATCCTTTTAGATGAGATTGAGTTTCTAATTTTTGGATTTCAGTAATTAATTCATTATCGGATAAAATTAATGGTTGTTCTAAAATTTTCCAGACATTTTCCAGTTTTTTAACGGCTGAGTTTTCTAGTTCATAATGAGGGGCAACGGTCAGNNGAGAGGTACGGTCATAATTCCTCCTAAAAAACAAGCCCAGAGTGCGGGAAGAAAATCTTTATTTTTAGCAATTTGTAAGATAACTTTATCTCCTAACTTGATCCCACGCTGATCAAGCCCATCTAAAATATTGAGAGCATCATTATATAAATCTTGATAAGTCTGAAAATATTCGGTTGCGTCATTTCCAATATAGGTAATTCCCTGGTTTTCATATTTAGCAGCATTGGCTAAGACTGCTGAAAGTGTCCGCCAATTATCTTTTAATTGCCCTCCAGAACTGATTGAATGCTTAAACATTTTTCCTTCCTATGTTTTTCCATAAAATTGAGTTTACCATAGTCTTACCCTGCCGTAAAGAGCAACGTACTTGATTTTAATTCATAAATTTATTTGATAAATTCGACGGTAATATTCCATCCCTTGCCTAGAAATTAAAATCTTCAGCGAATAAGTCGCTATATTCTTGGCTAAAATTGCTTGATTCTAAAGATAGCTTGATCAATGGTTGATTAGGGTATTTTATCACTTGCTCCATCAGATTTTCTAATAAGTTTATTATCAATAAAATCCGCTCATCAATAAATATATCCGTATTGTAGATTAGCTTCAAGTATAATTCTCCTTCCTCAACAAAAATGAATTCTAAATCAAATTTAGCCGTAGTCATATCGGGGTCAATGGAGTTAACTGTAATTCCTTCTAGTGCGAGATCTACATTTTGATTATTTTGGAGGGCAACAGCAACATCAAAGAGGGCATTTCTACTAGGATCGCGCGGTAAATTCAAATCTGAAACTATTTTATCAAAAGGATATTCTTGATTTTCATAAGCCTCTAATGTGGTGGTTTTTACTGTGGTCAGGACATTCAAAAAACTGTCATCGGCTCTAATTTGATCCCGCAGGACTAAAGTATTGACATAAAAACCAATTTGTGATTCTAAATCGGGATGATTTCTGCCCGCAATGGGAGAACCTACTGTAATCTCATTTTGTTCGGTATAACGAAACAGAAAACTCTTAACTAAAGTCAGTAACCCCATAAATAAACTAGCTTCTTGGTCTTTAATTAATATCTGAAAATGCTCGATTAGTTCTGAATTTGGTTTCCAGATCACAGTCTTTCCTTGAAAACTTTGAACGGCGGGTCGAGCAGAATCAAAAGGCAAGTTAAGATGTCGAGGAGCCGGAGTTAACTTAGTTAACCAGTAATCACGTTGAGCTTGAAGTTTCGACGTTTTTAACTGATTTTCTTGCCAGTCAGTATAATCTTTATAGTGAATTTTTAGCGGGGGCGGTAACTCTGAATTTTGTTGTTGATAGGTGTGATAGTGCCCCAGGAAATCTTTAATTAAAACCCCGGCTGACCAACCATCAGAAATGATATGGTGCATATTAAATAAAACGATATAATTCTCTTGACTTAGTTTGAGTAAGTTAACTTGGAGTAAGGGCCCTACTTCTAAATCAAAAGTAGTCTTGGCATTATGGGAAATCGCTTCAGCAATTAGTTTAGCTTGTTCTGTTTCTAAATAATTTGTCAAGTCTATTTGTTTAATCCCAAAATTCATTTGATTGTGTACAATTTGGCGCGGTTGATTATCTATTAGGGTAAAGGTAGTTCGCAAAATTTCGTGGCGTTGAATTAACTGTTGAAAAGCATTTTCAAAAGCCGCAATATTGAGATTGCCGTTGAATTGATAAACGCTGGGCATTCCATAGGCATTATGATTACGATCAAGAAATTCTAAAGCCCAAAGACGACGTTGCCCATGGGACATCGGATAGGATTTTTGCAGAGGAATTGTGGGGATGGGTTCTTGATAATCATATTCAGTTTTAGAGACTAAAACGGCTAATCCGGCAATGGTAGGAACTTTAAAGAAGTCAGCCAATTTTACCGATACATTTAATTCTTTATGAACGTGGGTTACGATTCTCGAAAGCATCAGAGAATGTCCGCCAATTTCAAAGAAGTTATCAAAAATACCGATGGGATGTTTAGTCAGAATCTTTTCCCAGATTCTAACTAGGTTTGACTCTAAATTATTACGCGGTGCAACATAATTTACCTGGGTAGATTTCCCTGTTTCATTGAGTGCAATCAGCGAATTTAAGTCAAGTTTGCCGTGTTTAGTTAGGGGAAATTGCTTTAAGAAAATAAAGTAACTAGGAATCATGTAAACTGGCAGAAAATTAGCTAGAAATTCTCTAATTTCGGAAATTTCTATCTGTTTATCTGTTTGACAATAGGCCGATAATTGAGTTTGATTATTGACTGAGATTGGTAGAACAATAGCTCTCTGAATCTGAGGATAACGATTAAGTTGATATTCAATTTCTCCGGGATCGATACGATAGCCATTTACCTTAACTTGATTGTCTTTTCTGCCCATAAATTCAATTACACCGGGAGCAGTTTGTTTCCCTAAATCCCCGGTTCTAAACAGCGTTGTTTTCTGATCAAAAAAGCCAGGTTTAAATTTTTCTTTTGTGATTTGAGGAAGATGGTGATAACCCGATGCTAAGGCGGCACCTTCGACACAAATTTCCCCAACTATATGCAGAGGAACCGGATTATTAAATTCATCCAGGACAAATAGCCGATTATTATGGAAAACTTGACCTAGGGGTACGTCTGTATCTAAATTTTCGTTGATTTTGTATTGAGATACTCCGACACAAGTTTCTGTTGAACCATAAACATTACTAACAATTTCTCCTGGAAAATGTTGGCGTAAAGCTAGTGCTGTTTCTCGATCTAATTTCTCTCCCCCTATGGAGATATATTTTAAACTAGAGATAGTTTCTCCTGGTTCGAGTAAACCTAAAATTTCTCGATAAATAGATGGTGTTGTGTGGAGCGCGTTAATTTGATTTTCCTGTAAAAAGGAAACTAAATGTCCGATATATTTGACTTCGTAAATATATAAAGGAGCGCCTATTGTTAAAGGTAGAAAAATATTACGAATAGATGGGTCGTGAGTGACAGCAGCCGTAAAAATATAGCGCCATTCAGGATATTTATCTAAATCAAAGGTGAGTCGTAAACTCTGAATTACATTCAAAATAGAGAGATGACGACCCATGACTCCTTTAGGATTTCCTGTGGAACCAGAAGTATAGAAAATATAAGCAATTTGGCTAGAATCCGGTGGAATATTAGGCTCTTTATTACCGTATTTTGCTAAGATATGATCAATTTTATCTAAGCAAATTGTCTCTATTTCTTGAGGTAATTTGGAGATAAAATTACTCTCAATTAGACAAACATGACAACCACTATCTTTGATCATAAAATCTATGCGATTATTCGGATATTCGGCATCTATGGGAACATAGGTTGCCCCGGTTTTAAAAATTGCCAGGATACTAATGATTAGGTTTTGATTACGTCCCATCATTAGCCCCATTACTTTGCCTGCACCTAGCTGATATTGATGTTGTAGATAATGGGTTAAACGATTAACTTTTTGATTCAATTCTTGATAGGTAAGAGTGGTTTCTCCACAAACTAAGGCGGGGGCATTGGGAGTCGAGTTAACTTGAGAAACAAAATCATCAATGATGGTAGCATTTTTAGGTAATTCTCTGGTTTTTCCGATTAACTCAGCCAGTAAGTTTTCCTGTTGTAATTGGGTTAATAAAGGTAACTGATGGAGCCAACTATTGGCATTGTGAATTACCCCATCTAACAAAATTTCAAAACTTTCGAGAAACTGTTTAATTGTCTCTTGTTTAAACAGTTCTGTATTGTAATTACAGTAAATAATCAGGTTATTATTGACTTCAATAAAGTTAAATCCGACATCAAAAGGAGTGTAACCAATTGGTTCTGGTGGCAGGGATACTTTTAATCCCTCAAACTCAGGTAGAGTTAAACTAGGGTCTATATTAAAAGATACTGAAATCAGAGGAGAACGGGAAAAATCTCGTTGTAATTGTAAGGCGGCTAATAAATCTTCTAAAGTATAACTTTGATGTCTAAAAGCGGCGATGAGTGTTTGTTTAGTCTGTTGCAAATGTTCAACAAAAGAATTCGTGATATCTACTTTAATCCGAATCGGTAAAAATTGTGAACAAAAGCCAACTAATTGGTCGCTACCTTCTATTTGTCGTCCCGAAATGGGAATCCCAATGACTAAATCATTATGACCAGAAATTCTGCTTAAAAAAGCTGTGTAGGCGGCGAACATTGTCATAAATAATGTTGCTTGATTTTGGCGTCCTACAGTTTGTAAATTTTGCCAAAGTTCAGGTGCAACAATTTTACTTTCTTGACCTCCAGTGTAAGTTTTAACTGCTGGACGGGGAAAGTCGGTAGGAAGCTCAAAGGTGGGAATTTCTCCCTGATAGGTTTTCAACCAAAAATCACGATGTTCTAACATTTGTGGACTTTGCGCTTCTTGCTCTCGTAAAGCTAAATATTGGCGAAACTGCATGGGCAGGGTTAAAGGGTTTGTAGTAGCATCAATTTGGGTGGAATAAAGTTGACCAATTTCATTCAAAATCAACCCTAGTGACCAACCATCTACAACGATATGATGGGTTTTTAAAGATAACAGGTAATGGTCAGGGGTTAAGCGGATTAAGATAACAGCAAATAAGGGAGCTATAGACAAGTCAAAAGGCTTTTTAGAAAACTGAGACCTTAATGCTAAAGCCATTGCTTGGGGATTCTGTTCATCGTTCAAATTAATTAATGTTAACTGAATTTTGACGCTATTAATAACTTCTTGTACTTCCCCTTGTTCTACTATTTGGGTTCGCAAAGCTTCGTGACGATTGATAACTTGATTAATCGCTTCTTGTAAAGCTGAAATATCTAAAGAGCCCCTTAATTCTAAAGAAGCTGTGACATTATAGGAGGCGGAAGCATTTCTATCTAATTCTGCCAATAACCAAAGCTGACGCTGGGCTTCACTGGTAGGAAATTGCTGATTTATTGGGTTTAAATTTGCCCTCCCATCTTCATCTTCGCCGTGATTATTTTTCTCTTGCTTCTTTACTTTTGGAAGTTTGGCATTTTCAAAAAAACCCCCTTGCTGTAACTCAATAATCGCTGATTTGACCGCAGCTATGACTTTATCTATATCTTCATTTGTATGGCAGGTAGAGAGAAAACAAACTCGTTTTTCCCATGTATAAATACCTTTAAGATTTAACAAGTAATAAAACAGAGGTAATTCAATAGGTTGTAGGAAAAGACTATAAGCTCCAAAAGGTTCAAAGCGAAACAAAGAACCAAAATTAACAATGCGAATGGGAATTCCTATTTCTTGAAAGAACTGATTTACTTCCGTAGCTAATCGTTGGGTTAATTGATTTACCCGTTCTTGAATGGTTGGACTTTGTTCTTTAAGATATAAAAGCACAGCGCGACAAGCTGCCAGCGCCAAAGGATGACGACAGAAAGTTCCTCCAAAAGCGGTTAATTCGGTTTGGGGATCNNCAAAAGCGGTTAATTCGGTTTGAGGATGGGAGTCATCACCGTATTTCCAGAAACCACCATCAACGGTATCTAAGAAATCTGCTTTTCCGCAAATCATACTGATAGGTAAACCCCCACCAATTGCCTTACCGTAAATAACGATATCTGCCTCAACATTGAACCATTGTTGCGCCCCTCCAGGAGCAATCCGAAATCCCGTAATAATTTCATCAAAAATTAGTGCAATCCCTTTTTCACGAGTTAATTTTCTTAACTTTTGCAGAAATTCTTGAGGTTGTAAATCGGGTTTACGACTTTGAACAGGTTCTACTAATACTGCTGCTAAATCATCACCATGAGCCGCAATAATTTCTAAACTTTCTTCGACTCCATAACTCAAAACAATTACATCTTCAACCATTCCTGATGGTGTACCCAGACTTACGGGAACACTTGTTGAATCCTCTCCCACTCGCGCTAGAATGCCGTCAAAAGTGCCGTGATAGGAACCAGAAAACATCACGATTTTTTGGCGTTTTGTGCGAGAACGAGCAATCCTAACGGCTGCCATAATTGCTTCGGTTCCAGTATTACTAAAAGCCACCCTTTCTACCCCAGCCATTTCACTTATTAAAGCCGCCGTTTCTGCTGCTAGATTAGACTGCATTCCTAATCCGATTCCTTGCTGCATTTGTTCCTGAACTGCTGCTATGACAAAATCAGGACTATGCCCAAAAAAGTTAACCCCAAATCCCATAGCTAAGTCAATATAATCATTGCCATCAATATCACGAAAACAGGCGCCTTGGGCTGATTCTGAAACAATGGGATACTGAAATTCTTTTAATGTCATCCGAAAGTCAATAGTGGGTTTGACATCAACCATTGTTTTTCGACTATTTTGGGAATAGGCTTTTGATTTTGCAGTTTTTTGGTTATAAATAGCCTGGAGATTGTTAATAAAATCTTGCTGTTTTTCGGTTAAAGATTTTTTCTCATTTAGCTTTAATGCTAGGGGATTTAAACTGGGAGAACTTGGTTTTTGAGGTAATTTAGTTTGCTCTTGTTGAGCAGGAGATATTATTTCTATTTGATGATTTTGAGATGGGATAATTTCTGTCTGAATTATTGATGGTTCGGTGATGATGTTGGGTGTATTCCCTACGGATTGAAGGACTTCTAATTGCTTGATAATGGTTTTCTCATGGAGTTCTTTAAGGTCTTTCAAAGATTGCAATTGAGCCATCATCAAGGCTTCTTTGCCAGAGGTTGCGGTTGGGAATTGGGTTGCTTTAGGCGTTTCAAGAATCGGTAGTATTTCAGCAGCAGCACAAGCAATAATTAATTCTTGGCCATTGTAAATATTAATATTGTTTTGTTTAGAAAAACTATTAGCAGTGGCAAAACCGCAGCGTTTTAAAACAGAACACCAACTTTCTCCGCTCAATAAAGGCGTATCTAAACGTAATTCTTTGTCTTGGAAACGCCACCATCCAGGGGTCAATCCAAAGGTTAAATTAAGCCAGGAATTATTTTCGACGGTTTCGAGTAAAATCAAGTAACCACCGGGTAGCAGTAGCTCTCTAATATTAGTCAGGGTTTCTGTAATATTTCGGGTAGCATGAAGAACATTAGCTGCCACAACTATGTGATAAGAATGGGAGGGTATTCCTTGAGAAACTGGTGATTTTTCAATGTCTAATTGATGAAAGTTGAGGTTATATTTGCTCTGGAATTTTTGACGCGCTTGATTGAGTAAAAATGGAGATAATTCGCTAAAAGAATAGGCGACCTGATTGGGATTTAAGTTATTAAGAATTGTTTCAGAAGTGGCTCCAGTTCCCCCTCCGATTTCGATAATTTTATAAGGGTTAATACTAGGAGAAAAATTGTTTAAAGTCAGGTTAATTGTCTCAGCTACCCGTTGATTCATCAAACGAGAGACAGGAGAATTTCCATAGATACTTTCGGCATGAGTAACTGAACCTTCTGGGAAAATTAACGTTAAAGGGTCTATATTTCCTTTGAGAACTTCGGCTAAATTTTCTCCGCAGCGTTGCAACATTTCTAATTCCGGTTTTGCCGAGGGACAAGTTTTTTGCAGATTTTCTATAGCTTGTGGTAAGGAAAAAGACGCAGGTAAGTTTTTAACTGTCCAGATATTACCTTGATTTTGAATAATGTTAGCTTGCTCTAAATCCTGTAAATAACGAGTAACTAAAACCTGATATTTTGGGGCGATGGGTAAGGTTTGCTTGATGCTTTCTGTTGTCCAGGTTTCTCCTGGATTTAGGGTTTTCCCTAAAGTTTCTAAGGCTTTGATAATATAAGCAGTTGCAATAGGTTGTAATTGAGAAATGACTTCTATATAATTATTTATTTCTGGATCAAAATTGACAATTTCAGCTTGATTTAATCTAGTATTTTCTGAAGCAGTTTCTAAGTTTTTTTGTTCAATAGAATTATAGATATATTCAGCGATATCGGTAATAGTTTGTAAGTCAGTGAATAACTGATCTATTTTGACTTTTACTTTAAACTTTTCTTCAACTTTGCGAGAAAAATCTGTTAAAATAATAGAATCTGCCCCTAGATTTAATAAGGTTTCATCATCCCGAATATCATTTTGATTTTCTTTGAGCAGGAGGGCAAGAATAGACTTTAATTGCTGGCGGATTTCGAGTTGATGTTTTTGCATATTTTGTACTTTTAGTTCAGTGATTTTAGTCGTTTCTGGTTCGGGATATATTTCTTTAATTTGGGTAGTTTCCTTTACAACAGTAGGTTGAAATTGAAACCGTTTTCTTTGAAAGGGATAATTAGGTAATCTTACTTGTTTATATCCATAATTTTGATTAAATTTTTCCGGGTTAAAATAGACTCCATTTAGGTACAGTTGACCCAATGCCGAGAGCATTGTCTGCCAGTTATCTAAACCTCGATTCAGTGAACTAAGCCAGATAGCTTCATCGTAATAACGACGCCCCTGTTCTGCTAGTATTGGTCTTGAACCGACTTCTAAAAACAGATTATATCCTTTATTTAATGCCGTGTTTAAACTTGCTAAAAATTGTACAGGTTGACGACATTGCTGTCTCCAATAACTCGCATCCGGGGCATTTTCTAAAATTTTTCCGTCAATTCCTGAAAGTAACAGAATTTGGGGGCGATGGTAAGAAATTTGACCAGCTTCCTGTTCAAATTCATTTAAAATTGGCTCCATTAAGGGAGAATGAAAAGATTGAGTAACGGAGAGATATTGAGTTGCAATTTTTTGCTGTTTACAGTTAATAATAATTTCCTCAATACTGGCACTTTCTCCAGAAATTACAATTTGTTGAGGATGATTAATAGCAGCAATAGAAACGGTATTACTATAGTTTTGAATCAGAGAAAGTGCCGTAGCTTCATCGGCAAAAATTGCAGCCATTTTTCCGATTTTTGTAGTTTGCATTAATTGACCCCGTTTCACAATTAATCCTAGTCCTGCTTCTAAGCTAAATACTCCGGCGATACAAGCTGCTACATATTCCCCAACGCTATGTCCAATCAGTAAACTGGGTGTAATTCCCCAAGATTTCCAAAGCATAGCAACGGCATATTCTAGGGCGAATATGGCGGGTTGAGCGTAGGCAGTTTGATTCAGTAAATTTGTGTGTTCACCAAATAATATTTCTTGTAACGGATATTCTAAATAATTCGATAAAATTTCTGCACATTGATCAATATATTGACGAAATCTGGGTTCAGTTTTGTATAGTTGATCACCCATCCCCGGATAACAAGCACCTTGACCCGTAAACAGAAAGACAACTTTAGGCTGTTTTTCTTCGGTAAAGCGTTGATAAAAAGTCAAATTATCAAGGGGATTTTGATCAGAAAAAGCGACTAATCTTTGTTGTAATTCGGGCAAAGTATTAGCAACAATTGCTAAACGTTCAGATAACTTTGCTCTCCCCACCGCCGCACTATAACAAATATCTCCTATTTCTGGATCAGATTCTAAGCGGGTCGAAAAACGTCGGGCTAGTTCTTGTAAAGCGGTTTTGTGATGAGCAGAAATTGTTAATAGATAACTAGGAAGGGGTGGCTTAATTTCGGTTATTTTTGTCTGGGGTGCTTTTTCAACAATTACATGGGCATTTGTTCCCGAAAAACCGAAGGAACTCACCCCAGCAATAGGAATTTTGTTGTTATTAGGCCAAGGGATAGTTTGGGTGGGAATTTTGATAGAATTGTCTTGCCAATTAATCAGAGGATTAGGGGTTTGGAAGTGAAGATGGGCAGGTATTTCACCCTGTTGCAGCACCAAAATTGTCTTGATAATTCCCGCCATCCCAGCAGCGGCTTCGAGGTGTCCAATATTGGTTTTCACGGAACCCACATAAAGAGGCTGCGATCGTTTTCCATAAACAGAAGCGATCGCATTCATTTCTATCGGGTCTCCTAAAGAAGTTCCCGTGCCATGAGCTTCTATATACCCAACGTCTTCAGGGGTGATTCTCGCATCGGAAATGGCCTGACGGAGCAATTCTTGTTGAGCCGGGCCACTGGGAACGGTCAACCCGGCGGCAGCCCCGTTATGATTGACCGCCGACCCCCGCAAAATGGCAAGAATGCGATCGCCTTTTTTCTGTGCCTCTGATAAAGTTTTTAAGACTAAAACCCCACACCCTTCTCCACGCCCATAGCCATTAGCAGAAGCATCAAAAGTTTTGCAGCGACCATCGGGGGATAACATTCCCGACTGAGAAAGATTAATCGTAATTGCGGGATTTAAAATTAGGTTTACCCCGGCAACTAAAGCGAGTTCACATTCACGATTTCTGAGGCTACGAATTGCTTGATGAACTGCTACCAAAGAAGACGCACAGGCCGCATCAATAGACAGACAAGGCCCCCTAAGATTGAAGAAATAAGATAGTCTGCCTGCGGCTGCACTGAGGGCATTTCCTGTGCCAAAAAAAGAATCAATTTGATCATAACTACTATTATAAACCGTGATGGCATTATCAACACTGGTGATCCCAACAAATACCCCGACGGTATGATCTGCTAAATTATTCGGTGGTAAATTGGCATTTTCTAACGCTTCCCAAGTTACTTCTAATAGTAACCTTTGTTGAGGATCCATTGAGGTGGCTTCGCGGGAAGAAATAGAAAAGAAACGGGCATCAAATTCTGTAATATCCTGTTGAAGAAATCCACCATAATGAGTGTTTATTTTTCCGATTGTAGGTTCTTTTGTATAAAATTTTGAGCTATCCCAACGACTTTTAGGAACTTCTGTGATCGCGTCAAGTCCAGCTTGACAATAATTCCAATATTCTTCAGGAGATGTAATTCCACCCGGAAAACGACATCCCATCCCAACAACAGCAATGGGCTCCTTTTGTCTAGTTTCTAATTCGGTAATACGAGCCTGCATTACCTCCATTTTTGTTAAGGTGGTGGCGATTAATTTTTTATAATCTGTATTTTGAACCATGCAGGCTTCTGGTGTTTGTTTACCTCTAAGTTTGTGACTATATCAGATTTTGCTTGGTTAGTCAAGCTCGATTAACTTTTGATTAAGTAATATAGCCAGTTCTTCCTCACTAAGACTATCATAGGGATTTAAAGACTCTGTTGGTGCATCTGTTTTGATCTCAAAATCGAGATCACCCGCTAATATTTCTGCTCGTAGATAGGCACTTAAACTGAAGATATTAGGATAATCAAAAATAATCGAAGCGGACAAGGTGCAACCTAAATCATTTTCTAGGCGATTTTTAAATTCTATTACCATTAAAGAGTTTAAGCCTAAGTCTAAAAATGATGTTTGTTGAGGAATGACTTGATTAGCTTTTAACCCAGTAACTTCGCGTAATATCTGTTCAATTCCTTGAGATAAAATAGTGATTCGCTCATCTATGGAGACAGATTTTAACCTCTGTAATAATTTTGCCAAATTCTCTGGTTTTTGTGCTTTTGGGGTTAATACTTCGGCAAAGAATGGTTGCTTAATATTAAAAGATTGGTTAAAAATAGACCAGTCAATATCAATAATTACTCCTTGAAAAACATTACCTAGAATTAACGAATTGAGATATTTAAAAGCCGTATCAGCAGACAGACTTTGAATCCCCCAATTAGCAAAACGTTGTTGTTCAATTTGATTCCCTGTATTCCAAGCTCCCCAATTAATACTAATTCCTGGTAATCCTAAACTTTGTCGTTGCTGCATTAAAGCATCCATAAAAGCATTAGCAGCAGCATAATTACTTTGACCAGGCGAACCCAGAATCACAGCAGCAGAAGAAAAGCTAATAAAAAAGTCTAAAGATCGGGAGCGAGTATAGTGATCTAATAATAAAGTTCCTTCTACTTTAGGACGCATGACGTTTTGATATTTTTGCCAATTTTGATTAATTAAAAGTCCATCATCTAAGACAGCAGCAGCATGAATTACCCCTCGTAAAGATGGCAAATCGGTGCCAAAACGAGAGAATAATTGTTCCATCTCTACGGGAGAACTAATATCAATACTGATAATTGTAATCTCTGTTCCTTTTTCGGCAAACGAGGCAATTAATTCGGGTTGAGATTTAATATTCCGACTGCATAAAACTAAGTGACTCGCCCCCATTTTGGATAACCATTCAGCGACTAATAATCCCAGTTTTCCCAAACCTCCAGTGATTAAATAAGCTCCTTCTTTGCTGACAAACTGCTGTTTTTGCGCTGCGGGAATAGTCGCAGAAACTAACCTAGCTCCATAACAGTTTCCCTGACGTAAAGCTAGACGTAATTCCTTATTTGAAGTATGCAATTGATTGAATAATAACTCAGCTTCATCTGCTTCCTCAGTCGTCGATAAATCTAAACATATACAACGCATTTGGGGATATTCTTGATTAATAACTGCTCCTAATCCCCATAAATAAGATTGTTGAGGTTCTAAGGAAGGATCTTCTAATAGTTGATTAGCACCACGAGTAATTAGCCATAAATCAGGTAATTTTTGCCAATTATTAGTCAGAGTTTGAATTAAGTTCAATGCCGCATGACAACTTGTATAAACGCTCTCTGTATCTTCTGCAACTGATACGGTTTCCCAAGAAAAAATTACGCCTGTGGGCAATTCTCCCGACGAATATGCTTGTTGATATAGACGCTGAAAATCATTTTTTTGAGCAGAATTAATTACAAAATAATCTTGAGAGTAGCATTGATAGTTGTTACCAATTTCTACTATTATAACTTTTTCTCCGGCTTTTTTCAATAAATTGATCAAGGGATTTAATGCTGTTTTAGGATGCACAAATATTAACCAAGAATTGTTAAGATTGTTAGTAACAGTTGGTAGTGCAGCCAGTTTTTGCCATTGAACTTGATAAAAGCAATTTTTCTCAGTTTCTTGCCATAAACGCTGTAAAACTTCTGGTTTAGTTCGCCGTGCTGTTAAATTTGTAAAGCGAGCGCAAAGCTGTTTTTCCTGATTATAAATATCTACATCTACGCACATTTCACCCTGAGAATCCGATTTAATATCAACCTGTGTCCAAACTTGATCACCAGGATTTAGGAATAATTCTAATGAAGAAAACCCATAGGGTAAATGCAATTCTTGACCATGAATTTCAGGAAAAGCTGCGCCAATACTTTGCAAGCAAGCATCTAAAAGAACAGGATGGAAACAATAACGCTGGTCTGCTAAACTGCGGTCAATACTAATCTTAGCCTGAGAACCATTTTCTAAAGAAAATAATTCTTGAATTGCTTGAAATCCCTTTCCATAACTGATTCCCATTTGCTGATAAAGTTCATAGAATCGAGAAATAGAAACCGCTTTCCGTTCTGCTTTTACATCCTTTTTAAATTCCGATTCAGCAACTCTTTTTAGATGATTAGATTCAACCTCACCAGTAACATGAAGAATCCATTGATCTGCTGTAGAATTATGACTAAATATTTCAAAACTATAGCTTTGTTTAGATAATTTTTGGGGTTTAAAAATCATTTGTAATATTATGGGAGTTTCCGACAATAATAATCCCTGATGAATTGAGACATTTTGAAGGATGATGAAATTATCAGGCAATATTTTCTGACTAGCTGCTAAAATTGCTTCTATAAATCCTGTCGCTGGAAATAAAACTTTCTCAAATACTTTGTGTTCTTGAAGATAATCTGGCTGTTCAGAACTGATCTCGCCTTCAAATACAATTTCCCCAGTCGCTAACTTTTTAAAATCCCGAATAAAAGGATGTAAATTAGTTTTTATGTCGGTGATAGAAAATTCAGAATTTGATATCCAATAACGTTCTCGTTGAAATGGATAAGTTGGTAAAGAAATCCGTTTCCCTTGTTTAAATACCTCCGTCCATTCTACAGAATAACCATTCACAAAAAGTGTCGCTAAACTTCTATACATTTGGGCTTGTTCATCTTGTCCAGGTACAATGCTAGGGAGCCATAATATTTCTTGATTTGGCGAAATTAGTCGCGCCATACCCAATAATACAGGTTTAGAACCAACTTCCAAAAAACAGCGATAACCACTATCAATTAAGAACTTAAACCCTTGACTAAACTGCACCGTACTCCTAAGATGATTAACCCAATAATCGGGAGTCGCAATTTCTTGACCGATGGGTTTACCTGTGATATTGCTAATAATCGTTAAGCTAGGTTTATGCAATGAAATGTTATCTAAAACCTTAGCAAAATCATCAAGAATTGGTTCCATTAAAGGAGAATGGAAAGCATGAGATACGGCTAAACGTTTAGTTTTATAGCCTTGATCTATAAAGTTTTTCTCTAGTTGATCAACAATTTCATTTACCCCAGAAATCACTGTAATTGAGCCATTAGCCGCACCAATATTAACTTGATTTTGATAGGAAGTAAGCGCCGCCGCTACGGTTTCATAATCAGCATAAATGGCTGCCATACTTCCATTGTGGGGTAATTCTCCCATTAACCGACCCCGTTGGGTAACTAATTTTAAAGCATCTTCTAAAGAGAAAACTCCGGCTAAACAAGCTGCTACATATTCGCCAATACTATGTCCTAAAAGTGCTGAAGGTTCTATTCCCCAAGATTGCCATAATTTAGCCAGTGCATATTCAAAAGAAAACAGTACGGGCTGGGTGATTTGAGTCTGTTCTAATAGCTGGCTATTGGGCAATTTAAAGATTAAATCTAACAGGGATTTTTCTAAAATAGGTTCTAGGATTTGATTACAAATATCTAAAGTATTTTTAAAGACAGGTTCTCGGTGATAAAGAGTTTCTCCCATTCCCGAATATTGCGAGCCTTGTCCTGAAAATAGAAAAGCTATTTTTAGATGATTTTCTGATAAAATTGGTGTCATTAATTGTTGAGAATCCTCACCTTTTTGGAAACTAACCAGTGCTGCTTGTGCTGTTGTCATTGATTCGNNCAGTCGATGCTGAAAAATAGCCCGTCCTGTAGTAGCTGTAAAACAAACATCAGCAAAATTAACAGACCCATTCAAAGCGTCTTGATAATTTTTAGTTAACTCTTGGAGAGATTTTTCGGAACGAGCCGAAAGCGGTAATAGGTAAAAGTTAGGCTCAGATTTTTGAGGTAAACTAGAGTCAATTTCTCCCACAATAATATGAGCATTTGTTCCACTAAAACCAAAGGAACTTACCCCGGCAATTCTTTGGCGTTCACTAGGATTCCAAGGTTTTCCGCCCACAGGAACTTCAAAAATATTAGAACTCCAATCAAACCGAGGGTTAGGTTTTTTAAAGTGAAGATGGGGAGGAATTTTATGGTATTGTAAAGCTAAAACTGTTTTAATTAATCCAGCAATTCCGGCGGCTCCTTCTAAGTGTCCTAAATTCGTTTTTACAGAACCAATAACTAAAGGTTGATTCGGAGGACGTTTACCAAAAACCGCAGCCATACTTTCTAATTCAATCGGATCTCCAAGGGCAGTTCCCGTACCATGAGCTTCGATATAATCTATTTGTTCTGGTTGCAGATTTGCTGTTTTCAAGGCTTGATATAATAATTTTTCTTGCGCCGCACCATTCGGGACTGTTAACCCACTACTGGGGCCGTCATGATTAACTGCTGTACTATAAATTTTGGCTAAAATATGATCGCCATTCTTAACAGCTTGACTCAATCTTTTCATAACAATTATTCCACAACCTTCGCCTCGCACCATTCCATTTGCACTTTGATCAAATGTCTTGCAATGTCCATCGGGGGCCAGCATTTGGGCGCGACTTTCAATTAAAGAAATAACTGGGGTAATAATAACATTAACCCCCCCGGCTAAAGCCAGATCACATTCACCATTTCGCAAGGCATTATAAGCTAAATTTACTGCCACTAATGAGGAAGAACAAGCGGTATCAATTGTCATTGATGGGCCTTGCAAACCCAGGATATAAGAAAGCCGACCGGAAACTACACTAACAGAAGTTCCCGAACCTGTATAGGCATTAATTGCTTCTGGAGAATAACTTAATTGGGCATAATCTTGAGTCATACACCCAATAAAAACGCCCGTTTGACTATTGCGTAATTTTTGCGGATTTTGTCCTGCCATTTCTAATGCTTGCCAAGCGGTTTCTAATAGTAAACGTTGCTGAGGATCGATGGCGATCGCTTCCCTGGGAATAATGCCGAAAAATTCAGCATCAAATTGATCAATTTGCTCTAAAAATGCACCATAGGGAGAGTATATTTTACCTACTTTATTGGGATCCGGATCATACCAAACTTTCATATCCCAGCGATTTTTAGGAATTTCTCCGACTGCATCTTTTCCCTGTTCTAAAAGTTCCCAAAATGATTTTAAATCCTTAGCACCGCCCGGAAATTGGCAAGCCATACCGACAATTACAATCGGATCTTCTTCTATTTGTGGTTTGTCTAAGGTAGATTCTTCGATCTGTTTTTTAGAGATTTCTGATGATATTTTTTCTGGAATAGGAGTTAGTATCGGTTCGGAACTATCTAAAACTTCTCGCAGTAAATAATCGGCTAAAGTTTCCACATTAGGAAAACGAAATGCAATAGTTGATGGCAGGGAACAATCAAAATCTGTTTGCAAAAGATTGCGAAGTTCTGTGGAGGTAAGAGAGTCCATCCCTAAATCAAAAAATCCTTGTTGGGGAGCAATAATTTCATCATTTGAGTGTCCTAAAATATTGGATACACACAAACTCAGATGATTAATTAACCAATTACGACGCTGTTTTATGGGTAGGGTTTGCCATGGTTTTAAAATATTGGAAGATGGACTAGAATTTTGGGGTTTGGCTTGAGATCGGAAGTTTTGATAAAAGTTTTGGTTAATATAAGGAAAACGTTGCCAGTCAATAATAATTACACCCGCGCGAATAATCTGATTAAATAAGATTTTTTCTAGGGTATTAAGAGCTAAATTAGGTTTAATTGCTTCATAACCTTTAGAGGCTAATCTCTCTAAAACATTACGATCTACTGCCGCACCAATTTCGCTCCAAGGCCCCCAGTTAATCACAGTTCCTGGTAAATTATGCGCCTGACGATAATAGATAAAAGCATCTTCAAAAGCATTAGCAGCGGCAGCATTTGCCTGTCCTGCCGAGCCAATTAAAGACACAGCAGAGGTATAACAAACAAAGAAATCTAAAGGGTCATTTAAGGTGAGTTTATGCAGCAACCAAGTTCCTTTAACTTTCGGTGCTAAAACATAATTAAAACTCTCTGGTGTTAGTCGCAGTAATGTTGTATCATCTAGGGTTCCCGCAATATGAAAAATGCCCCGTACCGGATATTTTGAACGGCATTCTTCTAGTAAAATATGCAGTTTTTCTGCATCTGTCACATCACAGTCTTTAATTTTAATATCGACAAGATTAGATTGCAAACTTGCCAAAATTTCAGGGTTAACAGCTTTTGCACCACTGCGACTACACAAAACTAAATGACGAGCGCCTCTTTCTACCATCCATCGGGCAGTCGCTAACCCTAAACCTCCGGTTCCTCCCGATATTAAATAATAGCCATCGGGACTAAAATTGATCTTTCCTGCTTCGAGTTTTCGCTGTACTAAACGCGGACAAAAACGTTGTTCACCCCGCAGAGCGATGCGATTTTCTGGGGTATGGCTGTAGATTTCTCGAAATAACTTTTCTTCTAAATTTTGTTCGTTAGGGTCTAAATCAATGGCTCTAAAATTGAGTTCGGGATGTTCTAATATTAAGCTTAAAGCAATTCCTAATAGAGAAGATTGGGCGGGAGAAGTTAGAGTTTTGATTTCTTTTGCGGGTACGGCTCCTTGAGTCACAAGAATCAGAGATGGGGGATTTTTTTGTTGTAATAATGCTTGTAATAAAAACAGAAACCGTTGACAATGAATCTCTACTTCTTGATCAATTTCCCCTGCTATTTTTTCCAATCCCCAAAAGTACAAGATTTGATGGGTTTCTGGTGTTAAAAGGGTTTGTAATATTGATAGGTAATCTTCGGCAGAATCAGGATTAATGTCTTCGGGGAAAAGCACCGAACAACCAACGCCTCGCCGTTGTAATTGGGGAATTAAATTGTTAGCAATTCCTTGGGTATCAGCAAAGATGATTTGATCAGAGTCAGGTTTTGAATGGAAAGGGATCAATCTGTCGCTACTTTTAGCAATGATCACGCTTTGTTTTAATAGATTTCGGGTTTGAGGTTGGCTGGGTTCAATAATATTAATGTCTTCAAATTGATGCTGAGTGAGTAAATTTTGCCAAGCTTCTGTATTAACTAAAGGATAACCATGCCGGAGCGGGTCTTGACTACATAACCACCAGCCTTCCGTTAAGCCAAACGTTAAATCTACCCAACGTCTGGCTCCGGTACTTTCTAATAGTATTAGTAATCCATTGGGAGCGATTAAAGAGCGTACATTTTCCAGGGTTTTTTGAATATCTGCTGTGGCATGAAGAACGTTAGCAGCAATAATAATATCAAAATTTCCAGGGAGAAAACCTTGATTAAAGGGATTTTTTTCTATATCTAAAGTTTGATATTGAATGAAGGAATAATGGTTGTTATTTTCCTTGGCTCTATTTAAAAAGCTGGAGGAAATATCGGTAAATACATATTCAATTTGTTCGGGAGATAAATGGGGTAAAATTGCAGCAGTGGTGGCTCCTGTTCCGCCGCCAATTTCCAGAATCCTTAGCTGACGATTGCTTGGTAAATTAGCGATAGCACAGTTAATAGTTACTGCTACTAACTGATTCATTAATTTAGCTCCAGCAGCTTCAGAATAAATTGAGGCGATCGCATTTATATCTCCTTGGGGGAATATTAAGTCTAATGGATCAATTTGACGACGCATGACTTCAGCTAAAGCTAAACCACAACGTTCTATCAGATTAATTTCTGCTGGATAATCAGGAAATTGTTGGCGGAGATATTGAATTTGTGATTGAGATGAAAGGGTTTCTAATTCTTTTGTCAATAACCAGCCATCTTGTTGCCAAGTAACAATTTTTTCCTCAGCTAAAATTCCTAAGCATCGAGATAATAAAGGACGATAAAACTCAACTATTTCGCCTTGAATAGCAATCTGTTCTTCGGGGTAAGTTTGACCTAATTTGGGTTGCCAATTCAGTTGTTTTAAGGCTTCCCAAATATAAGTAACGCTTAAACCTTCCATTGCTTCTAGTAAGCGTTCATATTGGGGTAATTTGTCTGCTAATTGCTGTTCTAATTGCGCTGGTTGAATTTGAGCTTTAATCAGATCAGGACTGACTAAAGTGTCTCTCCCATCAGCTAATAATGGTACTAAAGGAATCCATTCTTCTAGGTAGGTTTGGGGTTGATTTTCTTGAGGAATNNGGAATAATGTCTTGAGATTGCACAGGTTTTAGTTCTAAGCCTATAATTGATGCAATCAGTTCACCTTGGGGGGAATAGATATCAATATCAGAGATAATAATATGAGGATGATCATGATTTTGCTGGAGTCGAGCAGCACTAATCACAATATCGTCGGGAGCGTGGAAAAATTGAAATTTAGCAATCCGAATGGGTACATAAGTTACTGATGATTCTTGTTTGAATAAAATAGCAGCAATCACCTGAAAACAAGCGTCCAACATCGCGGGATGAAAATGATATTTTTTCGCTTCTAAGCGGAGAGTATCTGTTAATTTAATTCGAGCAAAAGCCGTATTATTACCCCGCTTAAGTTGATCAATTAGCTGAAAGTTGCTACCGTAATTAACTCCCGCTTTTTGGTAAGTTTGATAAAAGGAATTAATCTCAACTTCTTCTGGACAATTTGCTTTTATTTTTTCTAGGTTATCAACGGTTGAATCAATAGCAGGCAATAGGGAATAGGGAATNNACAAAAGATGTAAATTCCACTTTCAAGGGAGGGCGTTTTAATTGAGTCGGTGCTGAAGCATGACAAGCAAATAGCAAACAGACGGTAATCAGAAAAATACTAATGTATCTAAGTTTAAGCATAGTATCCTAAGCAGGCAATAGGGAATAGGGAATGGGCAATGGGGAATATTGCCTATTGCCTATTGCCCATTCCCCATTCATTGATTTTGATTGATCAATTTCCCCTGTCACCAGGATTTCCCAATTTTGATCAACTTGATGATAAATTTGCCAACTTTTATCGGTGACAATTAATTGTAATATATCTTGTTTATCTGTTAAAATTAACGCTTTTTTAAATTGTATATTTTCTAATATAACAGTTTGATTTTGTGTAGCAGCCAAAGCCATTTCAATCAATGCAGACCCGGGAAATATGGATTGATTGAAAACTTGATGTTCTTGTAAAAAAGCGGGTTGACGCTGGCTAATACTCCCTCGATATTGAAGATCAGACAAAGGCGAAGGAAAACGATCACCTAGTAAGGGATGACCGGAGGAATAATCATTACCTTTGCTAATTGCTTTGGGTTGATTATTAACTGAAGTTATCCAGTAACGTTTGCGGATAAAAGGAGAATTGGGTAAACTAATTTTTCGTCCTGGATGGGAATGATGAAATCCTTTCCAGTCAATATTTACTCCTCGGATATACAGTTCTCCCAGAACAATTTGCATTTGCTGATTACTATGACAATCTTCGACTAAACTAGACAACCAAAGTATCGAGTTTTCAGCTAAATTTTGACGACCAATATTAATTAAATTTGGGTAAGTTCCAATTTCTAGGAAGATTTGATACCCCATTTGATGCAGGGTAGTAATTCCTTTAGCAACTTGCTTTGATTCTGGAATTGGTTGTCCCCAATAAGCAGAAGTTGTCAGAGCTTTATTAGCCAGTTCACCATTAGCAATTAGGGTCAGTTGGGGCTGGTGATAAGTAATTTCTTCGGCTATTTTTTGAAAAGCTACTAATTCTTTTTGATCGAGTTTTTGCGATAAAAAATTAGCGCGACTTGCGACTAGCTTAACTGCATCTTCTAGGGAAAAAACACCTGTTTGTTGGGCGGCAAGATATTCACCTAATCCCGAACCTAAAACCGCAGCCGGGCAAATTCCCCAAGATTTCCAGAGTTCACAAAGTGCATAGTGGAAAGCAAATTTAAAAGCAGGGAATAGGGAATGGGCAATGGGCAATGGAATCTCCCTATTGCCCATTCCCTGTTCACTATTGCCCGCCTTTTTGCCTATTCCCCATTCCCCATTGCCCGCCTTTAAGTGCTTTTGAAATAGGCGATCGCATTTAATAAAAGCATCATGAAATACAGGCTCATTTGTAAATAAATCTTCTCCCATTCTCGGAGATATTTCTCCTTGATCACTGCATAAAAAAGCGATTTTAGGATTACTTTTTGCCTCTCCATAAATTACTTGTTTCTGGTTTTCCAACCGATTACTACTCAGAAACATCTCCAGCCCTTCCTGCAAACTATCCAGACTAGAAACTAATAAAGATAGTCGATGTTTATGGGGAAAACGTCCGGTATTTAAAGAAAAGGCAATATCATTGATATTCAGATCAGGTTTTTGATCCAGATCGGCAACTAATTCAGCAGCAAAAATCCGCAACCGTTCTGGATCTTTGGCTGACAAAGTAACTAGAATCGGGGATGTTTTGGGGATTAGGGGTTGGTCTTGAGGAGGTTCGCTTAAAATTACACTAGCATTGGTTCCCGATGCTCCAAAAGAACTCACAACCGCCGATTTAATTTTGTCATTATTAACAATCCAAGGACAATTTTTTGTGACGATATTGATGGGTAAACTAGCCCAATTAATGTGAGGATTAGGGTGGTTAAAATTCAGATGGGCTGGAATTTCTGAATAGTAGATAGATAATACAGTTTTAATCAGACCTGAAATCCCCGCCGCCGCAGCGAGATGACCCAGATTTGTTTTCACAGAACCGACTAATAATGGTTGAGATTTTGAGCGATTGACGCATAAAGCATCAGCTATGGCTTTAATTTCAATCGGGTCTCCTAATGATGTTCCTGTGCCGTGAGCTTCGACATAATCAATCGCATCTGGATTTAACCGGGCATCCGTCAGAGCTTCACGAATTAACTCTGTTTGGATCGTGCCATTGGGAACCGTAAAGCCTCCACTGGCGCCATCATTATTAACTGCTGTTCCCTTAATTAAAGCCCAAATTCGATCGCCATCTTCTAGGGCTTGACTCAATCTTTTTAAGACAATAACTCCACACCCTTCACCTATTCCAAAACCATCGGCACTTTCGTCAAAGGTTTTGCATTTTCCATCGGCTGCTAACATCTGATTTCGACATAAGGCAATCGGAACTTCTGGAGTTAAAATTAAGTTAACTCCCCCGACTAAAGCTTGTCTACATTCTTGGGAACGCAAAGAACGGCAGGCCAGATGAACGGCGACTAAGGAAGAAGAACAAGCCGTATCTACTGCTAAACTTGGGCCGTTGAGATTCAAAAGGTAAGAAATACGCCCGGCAGCGGCATTGGTATGATTGCCAGAAATATGATAGGCTCCAATGCCACTATAATCATCCTCCGGTGCAATTAAGCGAGCATAATCATTATTAGTAATACCAATAAAAATTCCAGTCTTGCCGATTCTGGCCGTTGGTGTCGCCATACCTGCATTTTCTAAAGCTTCATAAGCAACTTCTAACAGTAACCGTTGCTGAGGATCAATGTGCAGGGCTTCTTTTGGGGCAATACCGAAAAAATGCGGGTCAAACTTAGAGACATCATCGAGAAAACCGCCTTGGGAGACATAGATTTTGCCTGGTTTACTCCGATCTGGATCATAAAAATCATCCCGATTCCAGCGATCATTAGGGAGTTCTCTGAGGGTATTTTCACCCGCTTTCAGAAAAGACCAAAAGGAATCAACCGTGGCAATATTATTGCCAAAACGACATCCCAAACCGACAATCGCTATGGGTTCACTTTGTTTAGCTTCAACGGCTTTTAATCTTTCTTTGGCCTCATTGAGTGCTTTAAAAACTCTAGTTTGGATTGATTTCTCGTGATCTGATAAGTTCTTTAGATCGTTAGGCTCCATTATCTTTATCTATCCAGATTTTAAGGGGGTTTCAAGATGCTGAATCAGACTTAATGCTAAGGATACCTGTTTAGAACTACAATCGTCAAGAAATATTTACTCACGTTAAATTGATAGACAAGATTTGTCTGGGGTAATTAGCACATTGAGCAAATTTGAGTTTATAGTGGATGGGCCACCAGTATCACAACAGACCCGTAGACGAGTGGGAATCAATTTTTGCATATTGTCGTACTTGATGCTCCTGACCAAGAGGTACTTACATGATATCAACTTTAACTGCCAAGCAGGAAAGAGAACAATTACTCAAATTAGCCGAGAATTATCGCCAAAAAGGTTACGAGATTTTCCTTCATCCTAACCTTGAAGACTTACCTGATTTCCTGAAAAGTTATCGTCCTGATCTGATAGTCCGTCGGGGTGAAGAATCAGTCGTTATTGAGGTTAAGTCCCGCGCTTCACTCAACTCTTACTCTGATCAATATTTACAAAATTTAGCCCAAGCAGTAGAAAAACATCCGGGCTGGAGGTTTGAGTTTGTGATGATTAACCCGGAGGATATAACCTATTTCCCGAAAGCTGAAGGTTCTCTACAAAAGTATGAAATTGAATCA
>DMPJ01000170.1 GCA_003456035.1 Planktothrix sp. UBA8402 | reverse complement strand
CTGCTCCCCCTGCCTCCCCTGCTCTCATCTCCCCCATTCAAACAAAGCCGCCCCCCAGGTTAATCCGGCGCCAAAACCGGAGATCATAATCCGATCGCCGGGTTTAATTTTTCCCTCTCGCACCGCTTCATCTAGGGCTAAGGGAATTGAAGCCGCAGAAGTATTACCATATTTTGCTAAATTACTAATCACTTTTTCCGAGGGAATATTTAATCGTTGTGCGACCGCATCTAATATGCGTTGATTCGCTTGGTGGAGAATTAACCAATCAATTTGATCGACGGTTAAATTGGCTCTAAATAATGCTTTTTCGATAACTTCTGGAACCTTTTTAATCGCAAATCTATAGATTTCTTGACCATTCATCGAAATCGGATTATAGGTTCCTTGACCAATAGTAATTCCTGGTAATATTTCTTGGGGTTGGGGTTGATAGGATAAATTTAAAGAATGATTTTGCCTACCATCACTTCTAATTTCAAAACCCAATAAACGATCGCGTTTATCAGCTTGTAAAACAACCGCCCCGGCGCCATCTCCGAATAAAATACAGGTTCTGCGATCTGACCAATCAACCCAACGGGAGAGAACATCAGCCCCAATTAAAAGAACATTTTGATAGGCTCCAGTGCGAATAAATTGGGAAGCGGTAACTAACCCAAATACAAACCCCGAACAGGCCGCCGTCATATCAAAAGCCACCGCTTTAGTTGCACCTAATTGATATTGAATTAAACTAGCACTTCCAAATAGATCATCGGCCGTGGATGTGGCTAAGATAATCAAATCAATATCCGCCGGGTCAATTGCTGCCATGGCGATCGCATTTTGAGCCGCCGATGTTGCTAATTGACATAACGACGTATCGGGATCAGCTAAACGTCGCTGAGTAATTCCGGTGCGAGAAGTAATCCATTCATCCGAGGTTTCGACCCGTTCAGAGAGTCCATGATTATCGAGTAAAACCGAGGGTGTAGCCGATCCGCAACCCGTAATTGAAATGCCTGTTGTTATCATTTATTGTCTTTTATTTGTGATGATCATAAAAGTGGCGAGCCGTGACTAGGAAAAAGATAAAAACAATAAAATTTTGCGGTTTTATTTTTTACTTTTTCCTAGAAATAGCTATTAACCACTGATAACCTTTTCATCTGGTTGAGGATGTTTTTGATATTGGGATTGAATCCGTTCTAACACTTGGTTATCGATCGCTTCTTTTGCCAAACGAACCGCATTAGCAATCGTTACCGCTTTAGAGGAGCCATGACTAATAATGCAAACCCCCGCTACTCCTAAGAGTAACGCGCCCCCATGTTCAACATGATCCACCCGTTGTTTAAACCGCTTTAAACTAGGTTTGAGTAGAGTAGTTCCAATCCGAGCCTGTAATCCATCAGTTAACTCCTCCTTGAGCATTTGTAGAACAGCTTCTCCCACTCCTTCGGCAAATTTTAATAATACATTCCCCACGAAACCATCGCAGACAATCACATCAAATTTACCCGTTAGGACATCCCGCCCTTCAGCGTTTCCACCAAAGGCAATCTCAGGATGATTTTCTAGGAGTTGATAGGTACGAATTGCCAGATCATTGCCCTTACAAGATTCTTCACCAATATTGAGTAACCCCACTTGCGGTTCAGAAGTTCCCAGGACATAACGACTGTAAATCGAGCCCATTACAGCAAACTGTTCTAAAAATTTAGGCCGACAATCCACATTTGCTCCCACATCCAAGACCAAAACTGGAGAGTCCAGTTTCATGGTGGGCAAAACAGCACCGATAGCCGGGCGATCAATCCCCGGCAGACGTCCCAAACGCAACAAGGCCGAGGCCATGGCTGCACCGGAATGACCAGCCGAGACGACAGCATCGGCTTTTTTTTGCTTAACTAGATTCATAGCCACGTTAATCGAAGCTTTGGGTTTGCGTTTTAAAGCCCCCAAGGCTTCTTCGTGCATTTCGATCGTTCCCTCAGCAGGAATAATTTGAGACAGAGGGAGGCTACTATGGTGGTGTTTAAGGGCTGCTTGAATTTGTTCGGGGTCACCGACCAAAAAGACTTCCACATCCCATTTTTCCTGTGCCATGAGCGCCCCAGCAACGATTTCGGCAGGAGCATGATCTCCGCCCATAGCGTCAATTGCAATTCGTGCGCGAGTTGAACTCATTGACCAACATTAGAGAAACCTTCAGGATTTTACCAAAAAAACGGCTCTAAAGCCCTGTCTTTCTAGGATGGCTTTTTAGGGGAGTGCTAGAATCAATCTTGATCTGGTACTGGTACGATCAATATTGGTTTGTTTGATATTGTTTAGCGATTTAAAATGATTGATATTTTGAGTTCGGGATTGGTTAGTGTTTGGTTACAAATGGCGGGGGTGGATCAGACGGGACTCAATGCCTCGGCATTGGAGAATTTGGAAACGGAGTTATCCCGGGTGGTGTTTCCCCAACAGCCTGATCCTGTTGCCGAGGAGGTGGTGCAGCAATATTTGAATCGGTTATCCGCTAAGGGACTTTCTCAAGATGTCCAGGGGGTTTGGGTACAATCGAGTTGGGTTCCTTTGGCTAAAAATTCGGGGACTACACCCCTGCCCGCAGCCTCTCTGACGAAGATAGCGACTTCCTTGGCATCCCTCCAGGTTTGGCCTCCTGAACATCGGTTTGAGACGATTGTAGCTGTGACTGGGCCGATTGTTGGGGGGGTGGTACAGGGAGATTTAGTAATTACCGGAACTGGTGATCCGTTTTTTATTTGGGAAGAAGCGATCGCCCTAGGAAATAGTTTAAATCAAATCGGAATTCGCGGGGTCGCGGGGAATTTAATTATTACGGATCGTTTTTATATGAATTATGAAGTTGATCCGCTTAAAGTTGGTCAATTATTAAAAGAAGCATTCAATTCCCAATCTTGGAAGGAAGAAATTATTGGTCAGCATTCTCGGATGACACCCGGAACAGCTAAACCTCAAGTTGTGATTTCTGGAAATATTATAGCTCAAACTGGGACAGTGAATTCAACCCCAATTATTCGTCATCAGTCTTTAGCCTTAGTTGAAATTATTAAACAAATGAATATTTATAGTAATAATCTCATGGCTGAAATTTTAGCAGCAAATGTGGGCGGGGCTGCTAGGGTCAGACAATTGGCGTCACAAGCGGCGGGAGTTCCCATAGAAGAAATTCGGTTAATTAATGGTTCAGGTTTAGAACCGGAAAATCAAATTTCTCCCCGGGCAGTTGTGGGAATGTTTATGGCTTTAGCTCGATATTTACAAGATACTAATATTACCGTTGCTGATTTATTTCCGATTGCTGGAATTGACACTCAAGGAACTTTAGAAGATCGCAAAATTCCCGTTTATACTCCAGTGAAAACCGGAACGTTATCAGACGTGAGTGCGTTAGCAGGTGTTTTACCAACCCGTGACCGAGGTTTAGTTTGGTTTGCGATTATTAATCGCGGAACTGATTTAGATGGGTTAAGAGCGGATCAAGATTTATTATTACAGCAATTAGTGAGTAAATGGGGTTCTCCTGATAGCTTACCCGAATTAATTCAACCTCATATTGATGGTCGTCGTCCGGGTATTGGTGATTCAACTCGTAATCAGATTTTAGTACAAACACCTTGATATGCAGAAACCGGATTTATAAACCATAAATCTTGATTTTATTCCCTAGATAATAGCCAGAAATCCGGTTTCTTGAATCTTGTACATTAATCGAGAATTGCGATATACTCAATAAAAGATTAGTGCTTAAAACTGGAAATAACAATGCTGATCTCTGATAATATGGTATCCTCCTTAACAACTCTACCGTTAGAAAACGGCGATCAATTGACTCGGATTGAATTTGAACGTCGTTGTGCGGCGATGTCTGATGAAAAAAAAGTAGAATTAATTGAAGGAATTGTCTATATGGCGGCTGCATTACGTTACAAAAGTCATGGAAAACCCCATGCTTCTATTATGACTTGGTTGGGAACTTATGAAGCAGCAACGCCAGGCGTCGGTTTGGCGGATAATACAACTGTTCGTCTGGATAATGATAATGAACTTCAACCGGATGCTTTATTAAGAGTTGAACAGGGGGGACAATCTATAATTAGTGAAGATGATTATGTGGAAGGTGCGCCAGAATTAATTGTTGAAATTGCCGCTTCGAGTGCTTCTATTGACGCTCATCAAAAGTTAAAAATTTATCGTCGTAACAATGTCCAAGAATATTTGATTTGGCGGGTTTATGAACAACAATTAGACTGGTTTAGATTAAGAGAAGGAGAATATATTAAACTTTTAGCCGATTCAGAAGGTATTATAAAAAGTGAAATATTTCCAGGTTTATGGTTAGATGAACAATCATTATTAACTGGAAATTTAGCTCAGGTTTTAACTATATTACAACAGGGAATTGCTACTGTTGACCATCAAAATTTTATTAAAAATTAATCCCATTAACAATAATTGCAGTGCGAGCGTCCTCGCTCGCTAACTTGAGCAAAGACTCGCTTGAACTAAAAATTTTTATTTCTTTGTGTCAAAATCAACCCGCCCACCCCCGAATGTAGGGGCGGGTTCGCCA
>DMPJ01000092.1:645-3418 GCA_003456035.1 Planktothrix sp. UBA8402 | reverse complement strand
CCATAGGTCAGATAGTCCATAACAATTTGGGCAACACGGACGCGGGGAATTCTTTGTAAACGCGCGGGTTGTCCGTGATTTTTTTCAATATGAGGATAAGTGATTTCAACGGTCATTGTGATTAACAGGCTATGGAGTAATCATTATATTAGCATTTGATTCGATAAGTATAATTACGCCCAAATTTTCCTAATTTTCTAAAGATTTGATTAATTTCTACCCAATTAACAAAAACTGTGATACCATTTTCAATTAATAAGCTAGGGGTGCCTGCTAAGTTCAGGCTGAGAAAAAACACCCTTGGAACCTGAGTCCGGCTAGTACCGGCGGAGGGAAGCTATTAATACGAGGAAAATCAAAATGCGGACAGAATGGGTCGCCAAACGGCGTGGACAGAGCAACGTTTCTCAAATGCACTACGCCCGCCAAGGCGTGATTACCGAAGAAATGAACTATGTTGCTCAACGGGAAAACCTTCCGGCTGAATTAATTCGGGAAGAAGTCGCACGGGGACGGATGATTATTCCTGCTAATATTAATCATCCCAATTTGGAACCGATGGCGATTGGCATTGCTTCTAAATGTAAGGTTAATGCTAATATTGGTGCTTCTCCTAGTTCTTCTAATTTAGAAGAAGAAGTTGCTAAACTGAATTTGTCCGTAAAATATGGCGCTGATACGGTGATGGATTTATCCACCGGAGGGGGGAATTTAGACATAATTCGTACCGCTATTATTAACGCTTCTCCTGTTCCCATTGGCACAGTTCCAATTTATCAAGCCTTGGAAAGTGTTCACGGCACAATTGAAAATCTCACCCCCGATGATTTTCTACATATTATTGAAAAACACGCCCAACAGGGTGTGGATTATATGACGATTCATGCGGGATTATTAATCGAATATTTGCCGTTAGTTAGAAGTCGAATTACTGGAATTGTCTCCCGTGGAGGCGGAATTATTGCTCGTTGGATGCTCCATCATCACAAGCAAAATCCTCTTTATACGCACTTTGATGATATTATTGAAATCTTCAAAAAATACGACGTTTCCTTTAGTTTAGGGGATTCTTTGCGCCCTGGTTGTACCCATGATGCCTCCGATGATGCTCAACTTGCGGAACTGAAAACCCTCGGAAAACTAACCCGTCGCGCCTGGGAACATGATGTACAGGTGATGGTAGAAGGCCCTGGTCACGTTCCGATAGATCAAATTGAGTTTAATGTTAAAAAACAGATGGAGGAATGTTCAGAAGCTCCCTTCTATGTTTTGGGGCCGTTAGTAACAGATATTGCCCCAGGTTATGATCATATTACCTCAGCAATTGGGGCGGCGATCGCCGGGTGGCACGGAACCGCAATGTTATGTTATGTGACACCAAAAGAACACCTGGGTTTACCGAATGCCGAAGACGTCAGAAATGGGTTAATTGCCTATAAAATTGCCGCCCATGCTGCGGATATTGCCCGTCATCGGATTGGAGCCCGTGACCGTGATGATGAGTTATCAAAAGCTCGTTATAACTTTGACTGGAATCGTCAATTTGAGTTATCTTTAGACCCAGAAAGGGCGAAGGAATATCACGACGAAACCCTTCCGGCGGATATCTATAAAACGGCTGAATTCTGTTCTATGTGTGGGCCGAAATTCTGTCCGATGCAAACCAAAATGGATGCAGATGCGTTAACAGAATTAGAGAAGTTTTTAGCGAAGGAAAAAGAAGTTGTAACTCAAAGTTAATCGAGTTAGAAACCCGGTTTCTCATAGAAACCGGGTTTCTGGTATTTCCTTTTTAGGCAGTGTAAGTTATTATGTTGTTCATCATCCAACCCTTTCGGTGTTGATTGTTCAGGGTACATAGGACTTGGTTTGGATTCTTTAGACAACCACGAATATTACTGAAATACGATGACTCAAGATAAACAGGCAGCAATTTTTGATAGTTTTTTAGCTATTGTTAAAGCACCTTATGGGGATTTTTCGGGAATTGGAAAACTTTCTAAAGCACTTAATGATGATTCTACTTTAGAGCAAATTGTCAATTTTCTTCGTCAAAGTCCTCAAGGTGAACGTGCATTTAAAGAACGTCCCCTTTTAGGAAATATTGATTTGCAGCAACTTCATGAGTTACCTAAAAATACTTTGGGTTACATTTATTCTGATGGAATGATAAAGAATAATTTAAAACCTGTTCCCGTTGAAAAAATAGAAGATAATGACTTCTCTTATTTGGCAATTCATATTGGTGAAACCCATGATATTTGGCACATTGTAACAGGTAGCGATACTGATAAACCAGGTGAGGTTAAATTAGAAGCTTTTTATGTCGCGCAGTTACATCATGACCGTTTATTTTTATCACTCCTATCTAAAAATCTACTTAAAACTGCAATTGAAGAAATGGAGCTTTGTGAATCTATTATGGATGCTTTAGCGAAGGGATGGACTCTGGGAAAACGAGCTAAACCCCTATTTGGAATTCAATGGAATAGTCTCTGGGAAAAACCATTAGAAGACATTCGCGTTTCTTTAGATATTGTGATTTAGTCTTTATCTATGCTCGTTTTTGTAAGAATAGTTCTTGCATATCCCTGTTTTACCCCCAATTTATCCCTTGATAAATTTCACTTAACGGGATTTGAAAATTGATAGAAGATAAACTTAAAATTTCATCAGGAGAATGGTATTCTGTTAATAACCATTTACTTTCAGGTGTTTTAGTAAACTGTTCAACGTAGATTTTATATTGGTCAATTAAAATATATTCTTTAAA
>DMPJ01000092.1:0-548 GCA_003456035.1 Planktothrix sp. UBA8402 | reverse complement strand
CATCACATCGGGATAAGTATAAATCCGATAATGGGGTATCCACAGACGAACATCACTGATAAATATTTTATGATTTTGGTTTCTGAGGGCAAATTTTAAATACGCATAAAAATTACCCGCAATATCGTTATGATTGGGTGTACCACCTACCATAGAAATAATTTTCCCATCAATATATTCGTTTTTGCTGTCTGCTTTTTCTTCTAATTCCAGATATTCTTCTGGGGTGTAATGGCGTTGTTGAATTTCAGTTAACATGATTTTTTCCCTATAAAGATTGTGCTGAAGCACAACAACTTTTGACTTGACGACGTAATAATNNGCGGTGGAAGGACTTAATAATATTCCAAATTGGGGGAATAAAAACCCGGCGGCGAGGGGAATAGCGATAATATTATAACCGAAAGCCCAGAATAGATTTTGACGAATTTTATTAAAAGTAGCGCGACTTAATTGGATAGAATCAACGATATCAATTAAGGAATTTCGCATTAATACAATATCTGCGGTTTCATTAGCCACATCCGTCCCCGTTTGTAGCCCGATAC
>DMPJ01000017.1:2742-3944 GCA_003456035.1 Planktothrix sp. UBA8402 | reverse complement strand
AATTAATTTACTAAGTAGTGGGAATTACCGAAACTATTTGAAGCATTTACCCATTCTACCCCTTAAATTTAGTTAATAGAAAAAACTGTGAACCCATTTACCCAGAAGATTTTCCGTGATTCAAAACCCAAAATATTAAGAATAATTATTCTTAATATTTGCTTGGGAATTGCCTACGCTATCGGCGCCAAAATTAGCTTAAGTCTAACATCGTTAAATGGAGCAACTGCAATTTGGTTGCCTTCGGGAATGACTTTAGCTGCATTTCTTTTATTTGGTTCAAATATCTTTCCCGCCATCGTTTTTGGTTCCATGATGGGACTGAGTAATATATTTTACTCATTGGAATCTTTAACTAATGTTTTTCTTTTAAATATAGCTTGCATTTTGGCAAATTATTTACAACCTTTATTAGCTACATTTATCATTAAAAAATACAGCCATATTAAAACATTATTTATTAGTCTTAATGGCGTTATTATCTTTATTATATCAGGCTTTTTCTCTCCGATATTTTCTGCAACTATTATGGTTAGTGTTGCTGTTTATACGGGGCTTTATTCTAGGGAAAGTTACTGGGCTTCTTTCTTCACGATGTGGATAGCCAGTGGGTTAACGCATTTAATTTTTACTCCCGTATTTTTAATTAATAAAATTCCCTCCGTTCCGGGTACAAATAGGATTAATCCCAAAATTAAGTTATTAATTATATTATTCGTCATCATCGCAACAACTTTAATTTTTGGGTTGATTTTTGTCAAAAATTATTCCGTCGAATATATTTTATTACTTCTACTAATTTTAACTGTTTTTACTCTAGGTAAAAAGTTTTCAATTGTTATGGTAGTAGTAGTTTCTTCCGTGGCTGTTATTGCCACTACTTTGGGATTTGGCCCCTTTGTCAAAGTATCAGTTAACAAATCAGTATTATTATTACAATCATTTATTGGGGTTTTTTCTGTAACTTCTTTAATATTATCGGCAATTATTGATGAAAAGCAACAAGCTACAAATAAATTAGAATTAACCCTAGATAATTTAGAAAATACTATTAAAGAAAGGACTTTAGAACTGGCAAATGCTAAACAAAAAGCCGAAGTTGCTAACCAAGCTAAAAGTACCTTTATTGCTAATATGAGTCACGAATTGCGATCGCCTCTGAATGCTATTTTAGGCTTTTCTCAAGTCATGTTAAGAAGCCC
>DMPJ01000017.1:0-2626 GCA_003456035.1 Planktothrix sp. UBA8402 | reverse complement strand
GCTAGATTTACGAGCCAGTAATGCTGGATTACAATTAATTTTTCAACGAGATGAAACTGTCCCTCGCTATATTTGTAGTGATGAAGTTAAATTGCGTCAGGTGTTAATTAATTTACTCAGTAATTCGATTAAATTTACCAGCGAAGGCGGGATTAGCTTAACAGTTTTTCAGCAAGAAGAAGACTCAACAGATGTTGTCACCATCAATTTTAAAATCTGCGATACCGGAGTCGGAATTTCCGAGGCGGAATTACCTAAACTATTTCAAGCCTTTACCCAAACCCAAGCCGGAAAAGAATCCCACGAAGGCACAGGTTTAGGATTAGCAATTAGTCGGAGATTAGTCCAATTAATGGGAGGAGATATTTCTGTAGAAAGTGAATTAGGAAAAGGCACAACCTTTAGATTTCAAATTCAAGCCAAATTAGGTGAATATCTGATTACTAATCCGATAGAAACCCGACCAAAAGTGTTGAGATTAGTGGCGGGTCAACCGACTTACAAACTGCTAACGGTTGATGATAAAGAAATTAATCGAAAATTATTAATTAAACTATTAGAACCCTTGGGATTTGAGTTAAAAGAAGCGAGTAATGGACGAGAAGCGATTGCAATATGGAACCAATGGGAACCCCATTTAATTTGGATGGATATGCGAATGCCTGTCATGGATGGATATGAAGCTACTAAATATATTAAATCTACCACAAAAGGCAATGCTACAGCCATAATTGCCGTAACAGCCAGTGTATTAGAAGAAGAAAAAGCGATTGTGCTTTCGGCGGGTTGTGATGATTTTATTAGAAAACCCTTTACGGAAAATAATATTTTTGACACCCTAGCCAAACATTTAGGTGTAAAATATATTTATGCAGAAACGAAACCATCTGTTTTAAGTATGGTCACGGACAATGGCTTGACATCTCAACACTTAAGCAGTATGTCTAAAGAGTGGATAATCAGTCTACATCAAGCAACTCTTGAGGCAGATACCATCCTAGTGATGCAATTAATCGCAGAAATTCCCCAGACAAAGACTCATTTGATACAATCACTCACACAACTTGTGCGTAAATTTCAATTTGAACAGATTATTAACCTAGTAGAACCCCTAGTCAGTCATGAACCATGATTTGCATTCAGAAAATAAAGGGAATATTCTTCTGGTCGATGATCTGCCAGAGAATTTACAATTGCTGAGTGATTTGTTGATTAAACTCAGCTATACAGTTCGGAGTGTTACCAGTGGCAGAATGGCACTCAAAACCATTAAAGTCAAGCAACCTGACGTTATTTTTTTAGACGTTAAAATGCCAGAAATGGATGGTTATGAAGTCTGTCAAGCCCTGAAAAACGATGAAAATTCACGCCAGATTCCGGTTATTTTTATTAGTGCTTTAAACGACGTTTTTGATAAAGTTAAAGCCTTTGAATCTGGCGGGGTTGACTATATTACTAAACCGTTTCAAGTCGAAGAAGTAGTCGCCCGTCTGGAAAGTCAGTTAACCATTCAAAGACAACAAAAACTCCTCGAACAAGAAATTATTAAACGCCGAGATGCAGAGGAGGTATTGTATCAATCTAGGGTACTTTTATCGAGTGTATTGAATAGTTCTCTGGATGGAATTGCCGCATTACAAGCCCTACGGGAACCTGAAACCGGGGAGATCAAGGATTTTCGCTGTTTAGTTGTTAACCCCGTACTGGCGAGAGTTTTTGACCGCACTCGTGACGATATGATCGGTAAAATCATCCTCAGAAAACTTCTTAATAGAATTCAACCCGAACTATTTTATCGTTTTGTTAAAATTGTTGAAACTGGGGAATCTTTAGAACAGGATGTTTACTATCCCGTTGGGGATTCCTATTGGTATCATTTTGTGGCGGTGAGATTAGGTGATGGTTTTGCCATTACAATCCGCGATATTACCGCCCGGAAAAAAATCGAACTCGCCCTCCAAGAAGCCAATCAAAAATTACATACACTGGCAAATATTGATAGTTTAACTCAGGTCGCCAATCGTCGCTGTTTTGATGCTCATTTGCAAAAAGAATGGGAGGTTTTAGCAAAACAACAACGGTCATTAACCTTGATTATGTTTGATCTTGATGGGTTTAAATCCTATAACGACCACTACGGCCATCTGGCGGGAGATGATTGCCTATTCAAGATTTCCCAAGCGGTATATCAATGCACTCGTCACCAGGATTTGCGTCGTCCGGTTGACCTTGTAGCCCGTTATGGGGGGGAGGAATTTGTTGTCCTGTTATCGGGTAAGGATTTAGCCATAGGAATTAAGGTTGCAGAACGAATTCAGCAGGCTATTTACCGTTTAAAAATTCCCCATGAATACTCTAATGTTAGGGAAATTGTTACAGTCAGTTTGGGTATTGCTTCACTGATTCCCAGTTCAGAAGTTCAGCCTAATCAATTAATTGAATTAGCTGATCAGGCTTTATATAATGCTAAACAACACGGGCGCGATCGCTATTGTATCAGGAATAGGGAATGGGCAATGGGGAATGGGCAATAGAATTACGAATTATGAATTACGAATTACGAATTACGAATTACGAATAGGGAATGGGTAATAAAAAGAGTTTACCTCCCCTGCTTCCCCTGCTT
>DMPJ01000506.1:9044-9534 GCA_003456035.1 Planktothrix sp. UBA8402 | reverse complement strand
AATATCGTTGGCGGTGGCGGTGGCTGTGGGTGCGGTGGTATCGCTAGCAGGAATAATAGAGATAGGGATATATTCAATATAATCAATCCGTGCAACTTCTCCGGTGTGGAGTTGACCCTGGACTTGTACTTGATCGCCTGCTGTCAGGTTAATATTAGAAATCTTGCGGGTGACGAAATTTTTAGCAGAGGCGCGACTATCCCCTAAGTTTTTATTAGCAACCCAACTATCAAGATTTACCCAGTCTTGATTAGAAGATTTTTGTTTTAGACTATAGGGAGATAAACCGTCATTCTCATCATAATAACCGACAACAATATCATAGGTTCCAGGGGCTAAGTCAAAGTTATGAGTTACCGTCCCAATTGTGCCATCAGAAGGTAGACAGATTAGCCCACCACCTGAAGCAAAGGCTCCAGATTCAGCTTGATAACCAGTTAAGATTAAACTTTCGGCTTCCACGCGAATATTTGTCATTTTAAACTCCTTA